>NZ_QAIQ01000421.1:3530-9969 GCF_003061105.1 Arthrobacter sp. HMWF013 | reverse complement strand
CAATGGCACCGCTTCAAATTCGTCCACTTCGACCATCACGGTCAGCCCGGCTCTGCCGCCCGATGCACCCACGTTGGACGCACCCCCCGTTGTCAACCTTGCCAACGTCGCGGCCGCGTCCGTCTCCGGCACCGCCGGGGCGGCGAACACCGTGAGTGTCACAGCGTCCGACGGCGCGGGCCATGCCGTGAGCGGAACGGCCACGGCCAGCTCCACCGGAGCCTGGGCCCTACCCACGCTCAACCTCGCGGGCCTCAACGACGGCACCGTGACCCTGACCGCAACCGCGACCGATGCGGCGGGCACTACCAGCCCAACGACGACCGTAACGGTCGCCAAGGACACCGTGCCCCCCGCCGTGCCGACGCTGACGGTCCCGGCCACGGTCACCGGCGCGACCGTCACGTCCGTGACGGTCAGCGGCAGCGCCGAGGCCGGAGCGACCGTCACTCTTAGGGTCGCGGACGGCGATGCCGTTCACACCGTCACCGCGACCACGGCTGCAGACGCAGCCGGGAACTGGTCCACGACGGCGAACCTGACGAGCCTGAGCGACGGCCAGCTCACTTACACGGCCACCGCGACGGACCCCGCGGTCAACACCGGCGCCCCCGCAACGCAGACCGGAACCAAGAAGACAACGGCAACAGCACCGCAGTTCACGGGCCTGCCGTCCTCGATCACCGGCGACACCATCGGTGCCGTCCCACTCACCGGGACTGCTGATCCGGGGGCAACTGTGGCCCTCACAGCCATTGATTCCGCCAACCACAGCGTATCGGCCACGGTAGCCGCAAATGGCTCCGGTAACTGGTCTGAGACGATGAACCTCAGCACCTTCGACTCAGGATCGGTGACGTTCTCGGCCCAGGCCACCGACGCCGATGGCAATGTCAGCACAGTGACGACCGGGACCAGTCGTATCGGCCCGAGGGTCGTGTCCGTCACGCTCGTGAACGGCGGAACCGCCGGCACAACCGACACCAACGACAAGGTGGTGGTGGTGTTCAACGAAGCCATGAGCCCGGGCTCGTTCTGCAGCACCTGGACCAGTCCCGCGGGGCCGTGGACACAGAGGAGCAACAGCGTCAGCGTACTCATCAGCCGCAACACGTCCGCACCCAACGACACCTTGACTCTCTCGTCGGGTTGCACCACCAACAACTTCGGAACGGTCAACCTCGGCGCCCGCTACACCACCAGCACGGGCGGAAACCTCACCTTCAAGGGCACCGGCACCCGCCCACCGTCCTCCGTTTCGCTCAGCGCGGACGGCAAGACCCTCACCATTACCCTCGGAGTCCTCAAGAGCGGCACACCGGCCGCCGGCGTCTCAGCCGGCATCCCCACCTACCAGGGGACCGCGAACGGCCAAACCGGCATCGCAACCGACACGAACGGAGTCCCGCTCGGAACCAAACCCTCCGGCCCGGGCACTGCCTCAGGCCTCTGATCCGGACCGGGTGCCGAGAGCAAATAGTGAGAAGCACTGCTGCTGAGGCCGGCGTTGTCGAAGCCTCCTAGTACGGGCGGTGTTGCAGACGTGGCTCCTGTTCCAGCACGGCCTCCTGCAGGCACCGGGCGTTTGGTACATCATCGGTAGGCCCTTGAGCTGCGGAAACGTTTCATCAGTCGCGGCGCGGTTCCACTGGTTCAGCCTGCTGCGCGTGTTTACTGAAGTGGGGGTGGGCAGTGCTGTGTCCGGCTCCACATGGCACCTAATTCACCGCCCCGAATGAAAGCAGAACATGCCCGGGAACAGCAGGCCCCTTGCACTTGCCGTGGCAGTGCTCACCGTTGTGGGCAGCGCATTTGTGGGCGTCAGCAGCGCCGCAGCCGCACCCCAGGTCTACAACCCCTGCCAACGTCTCTCCGCCGGTCAGGTCAAATACTCGAGCTTCGGTGCCAACCGGGTGACGTTCGCGACAGCTGAGACCCGCGAATCGAATCGCGTCACCATCACCGGCTGTGTACGGGCCGGCAACGAATACCAACAGGAATGGCAGGACTGGGGCTATGCCGGGCTGAAGGGCTTCGCCCCCCCGGCCTCACGTGGGAAGACACCTTCAAGTCACCTGCCGGGTCCTATAGCGTGACCGAAGCCCTGGGCCGTTCCAACCCGGGGACCGCCCTCGCCTATCACACCGTCAATCCGGACTCCCGCTGGGGTGGTGAATACGGGCCCACCTACAACCAGTACTTTGAAGGCGGCGGCGGTCCATCCGACGAGAACCTCTACACCTTCATGAACCAGGGCTACTACGAGCAGGCCGCAGTCATCAATTACAACCGGCAACCCGACATGCCTGTGACCCAGGGCGCCTCCTATGCGATCTTCCTGCACGCCGGCCGCACCACGTCCGCCGGCTGTGTATCCACCAGCTTCGAAGTGGTGACACGGTTCCTGAGAAGCAGCCGCCCGGGCGACCGGATCATCATGGGCGCTGCGGACGACGTCTTCACGCCCCACTCCAGCAATCCATTTGGCGCCCTCACCGAGAAGTACGCTCAGTCGGGCGGACCCGCGGGCAGGCTCGGGAGTCCCACTTCCAGCGAAACAGGCGGACTGAAGGATGGGGGTGCCTTCCAGAATTTTCAAGGTGGTGCGATCATCTGGTCACCTGCAACCGGTGCACGATTCTCCTGGGGAGCCACCCGCGACAAATGGTCGTCCACTGGCTTCGAGAATGGTCCTCTCGGCTACCCCACAACTGATGAAGTAGGCGGCCTCAGAGACGGCGGCGTCTACCAGCTGTATCAGGGCGGCGTCATCATGTACTCGCCGGCCTCCGGTGCTCGACTGTCCTCCTTCGGACCGATCCGGGACAAATGGGCCGGGACAGGATTTGAGAACGGGGTGCTTGGCTACCCCATCAGCGACGTCATCAGCGGTCTGAAGAACGGCGGCTCCTACCAGGCGTACCAGAACGGCGGAATCTTTTCCGCACCAGCAACGGGAACGCACGCGATCAGCCACGGGATCAACGGCAAATGGCGGGCTCAGGAAGCGGAAAACGGCCCTCTCGGCTACCCGACCACTGACGAAGTCCATGGCCTCAAGGACAGCGGATCCTGGCAGGGTTTCGAGGGCGGCGCGATCATGTTCTCTCCCGCGTCAGGCGCAACGATCAGCACAGGTGTCATTCGTGAGAAGTGGGCTTCTACGGGATTCGAGAACGGCCGTCTGGGGTATCCCACCACCGACGTCATCACTGGCCTGCGGGACGGCGGCTCCTACCAGAACTATCAGGGCGGAGCGATCCTTCACACGCCCGCCAGCGGTGCTCACCTCTCGATAGGAGCCATCCGCACCATTTGGGCTTCGCTTGGCTATGAGCACGGCAGGATGGGCTATCTCACAACTGACGAATACCCCGTCCCTGGAGGCGTGGCCCAGGACTACCAGGGCGGCCTCATTACGGCTGGCCGCTGGGGCGTTTTCCCGGTCATGGGAGCCACTGCTGAAGAGTTCAAGGCCAACAGGTGGCTTGGCACTGCCACGACTGGCGCATACCCCAGCAAGGATGGCGGCACCTGGCAGGGCTTCGAAAAGGGAGTCATCATGTGGTCCCCGGCATCGGGTGCCCACATCTCCTCTGGAGCAACCCGCGAGGCGTGGGCCCGGCAAGGGTTTGAGAACGGTGCTCTGGGCTACCCGACGTCAAACGAGCTCGGCATAAACAGCGGTGTGTACCAGACCTACCAGGGCGGCACCATCTTCTGGTCTCCGTCCACGGCGGCGTATGCACTTCTTGCTGACTACACGAAAAAGTACAACGACATCCAGGGCGCGGTCGCCCTCGGGTTTCCCGCCTCCGACAGGGTCAACGGTCTGAGGCAAGGCGGCTCGTACCAGAACTTCCAAAGGGGAGCGTTGATCTCCAGTCCCGCAGTTGGAGTTCGTGTCTCCGTCGGAAAGATCCGGGAGGCATGGGCCGCGACGGGATTCGAACACGGAGTGCTCGGCTACCCGACCACCGACAACTACGTCACCGCCGATGGCAGCACCGTCCAGGACTACCAGGGCGGCCGGATCACCGTCTCCCAGGACGGCGCCACGAGGGTTGAATACGGGGTGCCACCAACGATCACCCTGGTGCCTGAAGCGGGCAGCCCTGCTCAGATTGCCAGCACTCCTGAACCGACGACGCCAAGCAGCCCGGCTCCGTCAGCAAGCAGCCCGGCTCCTACCGAAAGCAGCCCTGCTCCGACGGCGGTTCCCACTCCTGAAGCAAGCAGCCCGGCTCCCACGGCGACCGCCACGAAAGCACCATAAGCAGGCAGCGGGTAACTAGGTTGCTGACCGGTGCCAAGGGTGGACGTCCGACGGGCAGTGCTTTGCCCCACTCATCCCTCTTCTGTTGAGGTGGTGTGAAGGCCATCATTGAGTCAATGAGCACTGCGGTTCAGATCGGAGTTGGCCATGATCCAAACCCTGCTGTGCAAGCTGAATTTCCGCCACGACTGGCACGTCGAACATGCCGAGGACGGTGGGCTGTACACGCGTTGCCGGCGCTGCGGCAAGGACGGCGACAGCGGGGATGGCGCCAATAACGGCTGGGCGCTGACGAGGTGGTGGTAGCTTCCGTGCCAGGGGCACAGTCTGCCGGGGTGCCTCAGCTGATGAAGGCTGTCATGCGGATTGAAACGAGAATTCCGGGCAGGTCGACGCCGAGCTTGGCAACGTAGCGTGCCGGCGGGTCCTGCGGAAACCACCGTGCGTACTCTTCATTCAATCCCGGAAAGTCCGAAGGCTCAGTCAGCAGCACGCCCACCTCGACGACGTTCTCCAACCTTGCACCTGCTGCTTCAAGGATGGCCTCACAGTTGGCAAGAGCCTGCCGTGTCTGCTCCTGAATGCTGTGGCCCGTGAGTTGGCCGTTGCTTGGATCGGTACCAACTGTCCCCGACACGAAAACGAATGGTCCGGCTTTCACGCCCTGGCTGAAGAACGGTGAACCCGGTGCCTTGGCCGACCTAACGATTTCCCTCGCCATGACGGATCCTTTCAGTGAGGTCAGTGGATTGTGGCAGCAGAATGGCAGTCACCGCCGTATAGCGCAACCCCTGGCACGTCAGCCGCCGAATACTCACCATAAAATTAGTCAGCAGGAGTGCGGGCCGGAAACGGCAGGGAACAACCTGGATTAGTGCGCTGGCCGTGTTGGGCGCATGGCTTCCTGGAGTCATACCGGTGGTTCAGGTGGCCCGCACTCTTGCGCTGTGGTTCGTCTGGGCGGTCGATGGAGAACCACCAACGGACTGACGCGGCGTAAATTCCCGCCTCACCCTTCACCGGAGCCAGTGTAGGCGTCTTCGAGGGCCAGGGAGGAGGACAACCCGCGGTGGGCTTGGACCTGGTCCAGGAGGAGTTGGGCTTTGTGTTCGACGCCTGCGACGACGTCCGCTCCGGCGACGAAGCGCAGGGGAGGGGTCTCCAGGGCAGCGATGGTGACAAGGGCTGCGCCGAGCTTTGCAGGGTCGCCGCCCTGCTGGCCGTTCATGCTCTTCCAGGCGGCGATGGTGCCGGTGGTGCGCTCGGCGTAGTCGTCGATGGAGAGTTCGGGCCAGATCGAGGATGCACCCTCGACGAGGAGCTCGGTGCGGAAGAATCCCGGTTCGACGATGGTGGTGTGGATGCCGTAGGGCTGCACGTCGTACTGGAGGGACTCCATCCAGCCTTCAAGCGCGAACTTGGATGCGGCGTAGGCCGCGCAGAACTCCTGGCCGATGATGCCGGCGGCGGAGGTGATGGTGATGACGTGGCCGCTGCGCTGCTTGCGCATGACCGGCAGGATCGCCCGGGTGACGTTCAGCGGGCCGAAGAAGTTGGTCTCCATCTGCGCCCGGAACTGGGCGTCGCTGATTTCCTCGAAGTAGCCGGCGTAGAAGTTGCCGGCATTGTTGACCAGGACATCAATGCTTCCGAAACGCCCGACGGCGGCTTGTGCGGCCGCTGCTGATGCTGCGGCGTCGGTGATATCGAGTGAGAGGGCGAGGAGGTTTTCGTGTTCGCCGAGGGCGGCGGTGACATTGGCTGCGTCGCGGGCGGTGGCGACGACACGGTGGCCGGCGGCCAGGGCGGCCTTGGCCAGGTCGACGCCCATGCCGCGGGCGGCGCCGGTAATGAACCAAACGTTGGTCATGATGATTGCCTTTCAAAAGTGGCGGCCGGCCCGTTCGGGGCGGCTGATGTTTCAAGTCAACAGGCCGGCGCCGGACCCAGCGAGACCCTGCTTAGAGGTTCCCCAGCAGGGCCCCTCTAGGTCGCGCGATCAGGGGTACCGTCGATTCCATGGACAACCAGGACGACCTTAGCCAGTTCCTCAGCTCGCGCCGGGCCAAGCTGACCCTGCAGCAGGTGGGCCTGCCTGACTTCGGCGGACGGCGGCGTGTTCCCGGCCTTCGGCGGGAAGAAGTCGCCCTCCTGGCCGGCATG
>NZ_QAIQ01000421.1:0-3520 GCF_003061105.1 Arthrobacter sp. HMWF013 | reverse complement strand
GCTCGGAGTACTATAAACGGCTGGAACGGGGCAACGCCAAGGGCGCATCCGAGGCCGTCATTGATGGGGTCAGCCGCGCCCTCCAGCTGGATGAAGCCGAGCACTCACATCTCTACGAGCTCATCCGCTCAGCTAATGCGGGAGCCCATCCACAGCGCAGGCGCCCGGCACGCAAAACGCAGATGAACCCGGCCCTGCAGCAGACGATTGACGCGATGTCGACCGTTCCGGTGTTCGTGCAGAACGGCCGGCTGGACGCAGTTGCAGCCAACCGTCTCGGCCGGGCTCTCTTCTCGGAAATGTTCGACGACGCCCGGCAGCCGGTGAACGCTGCGCGCTTCGTGTTCCTCGATCCCAGGGCGCAGGCCTTCTATCAGGACTGGGAGTCCAACTCCCGCCAGATCGTAGCCCTTCTCCGGGTCGAAGCGGGCCGTTCCCCCTACGACCGGCAGCTCAGCGACCTGGTGGGCGAACTCTCAACCCGGAGCGAGCTCTTCCGTAAACTCTGGGGCGCCCACGACGTCCGCGAACACCGCACAGGTACCAAGAGCATCCACCACCCCATCGTGGGGGACCTCGACCTGAGCTTCCTCGGACTGGACCTCGCCACAGACCGCACACTCCAGATGCTGGTGTTCTCCGCGGAACCCGGGTCCGCGTCACACGACGGGCTGCAGCTGCTGGCGAACTGGGCGAGCACGCAGGGCCCGGCGGTGAACGCGCTCGGCCAAGCAACCACTCAGAACACCACCGGGCCCTGATGCTGCGACTATTGCGGGCTTTGGGGGCTCAACCCTGACTCCGGTGCGGAGGCCGCCGAACCGTCAACGCGGGGCAAGCGGGGGAGAGGCGCGCTGCCCAGTGCCCGCGCCAAGACCGTCCAGCATTTCCGTCAGCGACTCAAGCGATGAGCGTTGTGGCGTCCAATCCAGAATCCCTCGCACCCGGGCGGTGTCCATGATGGGTGCGCCGGCTGCCATATCGATCCAACCGCCGTCGGTCGACTGCAACCGCAGGCGCCAGCTCAGTTCGACGACGGCGCGCAGCACCGGCAGCGGCAAAGGCAACAGCCGCTTGGCGTGCAGAACCCAACCCAGCGCATTGGGATCCAGCACGGGCTCGGCTGCGATGTTGAATGCGCCGGCCGCTCGCCTCTCCAGCACACGCCAGTAGGCGTCTGCCACGTCATCGGCGTGCACGGCCTGGAAGACCAGCTCGGGTGGAATGGGCAGGATGGGAATCGAGGGCTTACGCGGTACGAGCCGTGGCAGGAACTGCCCAAGGAAGTATCGCCCCACCTCGCTGCCGGCCTGGGCACTGAACGTCAGTGCAGGCCGGAGCCGTGCCACAACGACGCCGGGGTTCTCCTGTGCAAAGGCGTCCAGAAGCCGTTCCTGGGCGGCCTTGTCCACACTGTAGTGGGATCCCTGAACGCCCTCCGTCGGCCAATCCTCGTTGGTCCGCTGCTCCTTAGGAGCCGGCGAATAGGCGCCCACCGATGAAGCGCACACAACATGCCCGACGCCGGCTGTCCGGGCAGCCCGGAGAACGTGGTCCGTTCCGGCGACGTTCGTCCGGCGAAGCAGCTCCCGATCATGGTTGGGCTGAATAAGCCAGGCCAAGTGGACCACGGCGTCAGCCCCGGCGAAGGCCTTTTCGAGTGCCGGCAGGTCACCCGGATCCCCGACGTCCACGCTGTGCCACCCCACGTCGCGGTAGGGTGCAACGTCACGGTCCGGTTCTCGGCGGGCAACGCCGACGATCTCCAGTTCAGTACCCCTTTCGGAGCGGGCTTGGTGAAGGCGGTTCAGCACTGCCGTGCCAACGTGGCCGGTAGCGCCGGTGAGCACAATCCGCATGGGCTTCTCCTCCGTATGGCTCTGTCCCGCCCAGCCTAGGAGCGGGCAGGCTGCGATGTAAATGAGCATCTGGCGGAACCGGTTGAACCAGTAACCACAGGCGATGGAGCACACTTAGTGTTATGGCTGGTTCTGAAGAGGTGACGACCCAACATGCGACTGTTGAGGACTGGACGCGGGCGTTGGCGGAGTCCGCCGGTTCTCCGGGCGGTGGGGCCGGGACCGGCGTGATGCTGGCCATCGCGGCGGCACTGACATCCATGGTCGCCGGATACACAGAGGCCGGGGACGGCCTGCGTGAGGAGCTGGCCGGTCTTCATGCGCGGGCGAATTCGCTCCGGGAAGCGGCTTTGGGGCTGGCCGACGACGACGCGTCGGCCTCCGAAGCGTTCGGTGCGGCGTTTCGGCTGCAGCCCGGGCCGGAACGCGAGACCGCGATACGCCAGGCATCGGAAGGGGCCGCCAAGGCCTCTGCGGTCCTTGGCGAGCGGGCCATGGATGCCATCGGGGATTTGGAGTGGCTTGCCTCCAACGGTAATCCGGCCCTTATTGCCGATGTGGTCGTGGCCTTTGGAGCCCTTCGCGCCGCGCTGACAGGCGCTCGAACCAATGTGAGCTTTGATCTGGCCGCCCTCACCTCCGCCGGGGCGCCTCTTGAACAGATCCGGGAACAGCATCCAGCGCTCTGGGCGACGGTGAAGCGCCTCAGCACGGCGGTTGAACGAATCGACGGACTGACTGCCGGCATAGATCATCGGGCCGCTCCGACGGATGCCGTCTGACGAAGAGGCCGGGTTGTTCAGGCCCACCACGCGAAAAGACCCAGTCCAGCTGCCCGTCGATTTTGCTGGTATTGGGTTCGTCGGTGCCCGACAGGTAGCTCGGTGAAGGGCGTCCCCGTGGTTAGCGGCCGTTGTATTCGTCGTCCGTGATGTGCTCGGCCCACGTGGTGGTCCTGGTTGGGTCTTCGCCGTTTTGAAGCATGGCGATGTGCTCCATGAAGCAGCCGGGGCCAGCTGCGTGCCAGTGCTCTTCACGGGCGGGGTGTAGATCGTCTGGCCGGGGTGGACTTCAATGATGTTTCCGTCCCTGGTACCGAAGCGGCCGACGCCTTGGGTGACCCGAAGATACTGGCCGTGCTGGTGGGAGTGCCAGGCTGTGCGCGCTCCGGGCGCGAAGCGGACTGTCGCGACGACCATGGTTTGGTCACTCTCGTGGGGAAGGGCGATGGGATCCAGCCATACGTCCCCGGCGAACTGCGCCGGTGGGTTCTTGGTGGTCGGGATGGCGGGTTCAATGTTCATGGTTTCCCTTACTTGTTGGCTGTGGTTACCAGGTTGAGGCGACTGTGCCGGCGATGATCCAGCCGTCGCCGCGGGGTTCGAACCAGGAACGCAGGGTCAGGCGCCATGTGGCCCTGGAGCCCCAGATGGTGGCGTCGGTGAGGGTTCGGGCGGTCAGCTCCGGCACGGAAACGTCCGGGCCGGGGGTGGCCTCCACGGTTTCCATCCGGTGGTACCGCATCTCGCCGGATTCAATAGATTCAAGCCATTCCGTCTTCGCGGATGATCCAGCGGCGGGATCCGCCCCGCTGGTTCGGGTCCTCGCTCATGGGCATAAAAAACTTTGTGGCCAGGAAGACGTCGTCGCGGCGTCCGGCC
>NZ_QAIQ01000420.1 GCF_003061105.1 Arthrobacter sp. HMWF013 | reverse complement strand
GGTCATGGCTTGGACGCGGTCCCGGCAGGAACTGTACGGGACTGTGTCCCGCCGTGCCGGAAGTCGTTGGCCACGATCGGGCTGGACAGAACGCCGAGACGCTCAACTTCGACTTCCACGACATCTCCTGGCTGCAGGAGCCACTGAGGTGTGCGGGCATAACCCACGCCTTCCGGTGTGCCGGTGCAGATGATGTCTCCGGGGTTCAGGGTGAACGTCTGCGAGATCAGGGACAGCGTCTCACCCAGGTCGTAGATCATGTCCCGGGTATTGCCGTTCTGCACAGTGGTTCCGTTGACGCGGGTCTGGACCTGGAGGCCGTCGCGGAGGTCTCCCACCTCATCGGCGGTGACGACCGGGCCGAGGGGGCCGCTGTTGTCACCGTTCTTGCCAAGGATCCACTGGGAGGTCAGCTTCTGGGCCTTGCGGGATGTCAGGTCATTGAAGGTGGAGTATCCGATCACCGACTTTCGAGCTGTCTCAGCGTCGGCATCCACGAGCGGAGCGCCGATGTACGCTGCGATTTCGCCCTCCCAGTCCAAGCCGTCCTCGTTGGCCGGCACCGGGACAGGGGTGCCCCCGACAGTCAGGGATTGAGTCCAGCGGGCGAACAGCGTCGGGTGCGGAGGAAGCTTGTCATTGCGGTAGCTTCCCTCGGTCACATGGGCGCGGTAGTTCAGGCCAATGCAGATGACTCGTGCCGACGAAAGAACCGGCGGCACGAGTTCGACCTCGGAAAGCGGCAACGATACCCCGGAGCCCGCCTCAGGATTGGTGAACTCAGTGGGAGCGGACCAAAACGTCTGAAGGTCCGTCAGGACCCTGACGGTGTCGCCTTCCAGGACTGCAGCATCAACGCGGTCTGTGCCTGAAGTGCGGATTCCGACGATCTTCATAGGTAATGCCTTTCGGGGATGGCAGGAGATACCGGCACGGCCGGCGGGCATCGGCGCCCCAGAATCCTGCAAAAAGCCTAAACATTCGTATCTTTTAACTGTCGCTCACGGTTGGCTTACTCGTCAACCCATCCTGCAAGGACAGCGAATCGCCGGGGCCTCGGGTTCTTCGCTCGTTCAAAAAAGAGCTAAAACATTCGACTGGTTTATGCTCTAATAGTTTTCATGTTCAAGCTGTCCGATCCGGAAAAAACCGCACACGTGCAGGTTGCCCTGCCGCGCACCCGGGCCGAAGCCTTGGCGGTGAGAATGGAAGAAGAAATCATTCGCGCCGGCATGGCCCCCGGTGACTGGGTAGGAACGCTGGACGAAATCCGGGCCCAGACCGGACTGGCGCGGGCCACAGTCAGTGAAGCTGTCAGGCTTCTCCGGGAACGGGGAATTCTGGAAATCAGGCCGGGACGTGGCGGCGGGTTGTTCATTGCCCCACCCAACCCCGTGGTCCGGCTGCGGCACACTCTACTCACGGTGAGGGATACTCCGGCCACAGTGCTCGACGCCATCGCGTTGAGGGAGGCGCTGGAGGAACTGATCAACCGGGACGCTGCCAGGCACAGAAGCCAGACTGACATCGCAGACCTGAAGAGGCTGCTCTCGGGCCTGCAGCGCGCCTTGAAAACCCCTGAGGCGTTCATGCGTGCCAACTGGGCACTTCACGAGCGCATTGCAGAGATCAGTCCCAACGTCATGGCCAGCGCCGTTTACAAGGGAACCCTGGGTTACCTGTCGTCGTCCTCGGCGGAATTCCGCACAGATGACCCCGCCGCCGATGGCTATTGGAGCGGCCGCTACCGGATCCACGAAGCTCTTGTCCGCGCCATCATCAACGGCAATGAAAATGCCGTTGTCGAAGCAGTTCGCCAACACAACACCGCCGTCTGACCGGCACCGACCAAGAAATCAGGAGCGACGATGACGTCAACCGCAGGCTTCCGCGCCTACCTTTACCCCCCTGGCCATCCCCGCATCGAAGAACTGAAAGGCCTTGACGCCTACAGCTACCGGGAAGCGGCGAAGCAGGACGCCTTCACCGGTGAACTGATCAAGGGATGGACGCCCCTCTACTTCCAGCCGTTTTCGGGCGTGACCTCCGACGGTCAGCCCATCCCGGGCCTGTTCCCCGTGGCTCCGGCACAAGCCGGCGAGGAAGCCCCGACGGCGGAAATGGCTGCCGCAGCGTCCAAGCTCCTTGAATATCTCCCCGACACCATTCGCGAACAGGTGTCGTTCCCGGTGGATTCGGAGCACTGGCAGAGCTGGGCCAATCCGGAATTCATGCAGCACGACACCGGACTCCGGCTGGAATTCGCCGATGATCAGACCAAGGCCCTGGTCCTGTCCCTTGTGGAAGCCAGCCTCAGCGCCGAAGGATACGAACTTGCCCGCACGCTGATGAGGATCAACGGGTTCCTCGGCGACATCGTAGGGCTGCCGGCGCTGATGAACGAGTTCAGCTACAACTTCGCCCTCTACGGGCACCCGTCGGAGACCGAACCGTGGGGATGGCAGCTGTTCGGCCATCACGTGGCCATCAACTGCCTCGTCGCCGGGACCCAGATGGTCATGACCCCCGTTTTCTTCGGAGCCGAACCCAACTGCATCGACGAAGGACCGTTCGAGGGCGCTGTTGTCTTCCAGGACAGGATTCGCCTCGGCCGGAAACTTATGCAGACCTTGCCGGAATCCCAGCAGCAACAAGCCCGGACGTTTCAGGAAATGGTCGATCCGGCGATGCCCGAAGGCCGCGTACACCCCGGCGACGAACGCCATCTGGCCGGAGCTTTCCAAGACAACCGCGTCATCCCGTATCAAGGCATCCGCGTTAGCGACATGGACGAGAACGCCCGTGCCATTGTCGACGCCATCGTTGCGGACTTCACCGCATACCTGCCAGAAGGGCCAGCGGCCGCACGCCGCAGGGAGATTGCCGCGCACTGCGAGAACACGTGGTTCTCATGGATTGGAGGCTTCGGAGACGCTGATGTGTTCTATTACCGGCTGCAAAGCCCCGTCGTCGTCCTCGAGCTCGATCATCACTGCGGAGTATTTCTCAGCAACGATGACCCGCAGCCATTCCACATCCACACCTTGATGCGTACGCCGAACGGCAATGACTACGGCCGCGCACTCGTACACGGCCACGGCATCTGACCGAACGCCCGCCGAAACAACCGGACCTTCCACGCAATGCCGTGGAAGGGCCGGTTTTTTCTTGCCTCTGAATGCTGGATGTGAGAGGCGCGACAAGAGGTGTCCAGCTATGCGGGACAGGAGGGCCTTTAAGGGGTTGCGCCGGACCTACTCTCAATGCAACAGACAACGCCGTCCCACGAAAGGCACCCCTGATGTTCAAAGAAGAACACCCCACGCTCGAACCAGTTGATGTGATGATCGTCGGCTTCGGGCCCGTCGGCAAGCTCCTGGCCATCCGTCTCGGTGCCGCAGGGCATCGCATCGTCATAGCTGACCGGCAGCACCGGGGTTACCCGCTCCCCCGCGCAGTAACCCACGACTCCGAGTTCGCCCGTATCCTGCAGTCGGTCGGGCTGGCGCCGGACACGATCCCCGACGTCACCGAACCCTACGATGACATGTACGTCTGGAAGAACCACGCCCAGGAAACGCTCCTCGAAGTCGACTGGAGTGGGGTCGGTCCCTCCGGTTGGAACAACACCTACTTCTTCAACCAGCCCGACCTCGAAGACCGCATGGACGCTGCCATCCGTTCGCTGCCGAACGTGACAGTGATGCGGGGCTGGTCCGCGGATGCTACCGAGTCCGATGAGGGCTCAGTCCTGACCGAACTGACGAATACGGAGTCCGGTGAAAAGAGTTTCGTCCGCTCCTCCTACCTCATCGGAGCTGATGGAGCCAACAGCACTGTCCGGTCTTTTGCCGGAATCGGCTGGAACGACCTTGGGTACTTCTACGACTGGCTGGTTGTGGACGTCAAGCCGCTGCCATCCCTAAAG
>NZ_QAIQ01000041.1 GCF_003061105.1 Arthrobacter sp. HMWF013 | reverse complement strand
CCCCCGGAACCCCGCTACCCGTCGTCGTTCATTATGTGGGCTACTCGGGCGGGCGCGGGCTGGTCAACCAGGACACCAAATGGGCCCAGGCGGGTTATGCGCAGTTCATCATGGACACCAGGGGGCAGGGGTACGGCGGGACGCTCGGGCACACCCCGGACCCCCACCCGTCCGCCGGCGAGGTGGCCTATGCCGGCCTCATGACCAGGGGAGTGGGCAGCCGGGAGGACTATTACTACCGCCGGGTCTACGTTGACGCCTTCCGCGCGGTGGAAGCCGCCCAGTCGCACCCCGGGGTGGACGCCTCCCGCGTGGTGCTCGCCGGCGTCAGCCAGGGTGGCGGAATCGTGGTGGCCACAGCGGGGCTGGTGGCCGGAAGGCTCGACGGCGTGATCGCCGCGCTGCCTGATGTCCCCTTCCTGCAGGACTTCCCACGCGCCATCGACATCACGCCCAGGGGCCCGTATCCCGAGATCGCGGCCTTCCTGGCCCGGCACCGTGAACGGTACGAGCCCATCCTGGACGTGCTGAACTACTTCGACGGCGTCAACCTGGCCCGCTGGGCCACCGCACCCGCCCTGTACTCAGCGGCGCAGATGGACGATATTTGCCCGCCGTCCACGGTGTTCGCCAGCTTCAACGCATACGGGGCAGGGGCCGGCGCTGTGTCCGGGACGGGTGCTGCCAAGGACATTGAGGTGTACCGGTTCAACAACCACGAGGGCGGCCAGGAGCACCACTGGATCAGGCAGCTGCAGTTCCTCCGCAAGCTCCTGGGGTGACACCTGTGTAGCTGCGACGGTAAGGGTGACGATTTGGCGGTGGCTGCGGCGTGCCGTTATGGTGTGGCTATGACAAACCGTTGGTATGCGTATTTTTCGTTGGCTCTGGAGGGGCCCGCGTCTAACTGACACGCATCCAATCACCTTCAGAGCCAACAGGGCAGAGATCATTCTCTGCCCTTCGCCATTTCCCGGCGGGTTCTGAATTCGGGCCCGCTTCCTCTTTCGGAACAGGACCCCACATGAGCACCGCACCAGCCATCACCGCCGCCCCCGCCGACACGCAGGCAGGCGCAGCTGCCGTTGCAGGCGCAGCGAAATCCACGTCCAACCTGCGCGTCAGCGAATTCACGCCGCTGCCCACGCCCCAGGCGCTCATCGCCGAGCTGCCGCTGGACGCCCGGGTGACCGACGTCGTCGAACGCGGACGCGATGAGGTCCGCGCCATCATGGACGGCGTGGACGACAGGCTGCTGGTGATTGTGGGCCCGTGCTCCATCCACGATCCCAAAGCGGGCCTGGAATACGCCCGCCGGCTGGTGAGCCAGGCAGAAAAGCACAAGGAAGACCTCCTGATCGTGATGCGGGCCTACTTCGAAAAGCCGCGCACCACCGTGGGCTGGAAAGGCCTGATCAACGATCCGCGCCTGGACGGCAGCCACGACATGGAAACCGGGCTCCGGACCGCGCGCCAGTTCCTCCAGCAGGTCACCGCCCTCGGACTGCCTACCGCCACCGAATTCCTCGAGCCGATCAGCCCGCAGTACATGGCGGACCTGATCTCGTGGGGTGCCATCGGGGCGCGCACCACCGAAAGCCAGATCCACCGCCAGCTGGCGTCCGGCCTGTCCATGCCCATCGGCTTCAAGAACGGGACCGACGGCGACCTTCAGGTTGCGATCGACGCCTGCGGTGCCGCCGGGGCCGCTCAGGCGTTCCTGGGGATCGACGGGGAGGGCCGGGCGGCGTTGGTGGCCACCGCCGGGAATCCGGACACGCACGTGATCCTCCGTGGCGGACGGAAGGGGCCCAACTACTCGGCTGCCGACGTCGAAAGCGCCTCCGGCAAGCTCGCCGCAAAGGCGTTGAACCCGCGGCTGATCGTGGACGCCAGCCATGCCAACAGCGGCAAGAGCCACCACCGGCAGGCGGAAGTTGCCCTCGAGATCGGTGCCCAGCTGGAGGACGGCGGCCAGTCGGCGCACGCCATCGCAGGGGTCATGCTGGAGAGCTTCCTGGTGGGCGGTGCCCAGAACCTGGACGTGGCCGAACACGCTGCCGGGCGGTCCGGACTGGTCTACGGGCAGAGCGTCACGGACGCGTGCATGGACTGGGAGGTATCGGTTTCGGTCCTTAACCAGCTCGCGGCGTCCGTGCGGAAGCGGCGCTCGGCGGAATGATTACCCGCAACACTTTCACTACAGCCCCATGAACCTCTAGAGTATCTATCACATGGTTGGTGGATGGCTCAGCATCGGCACACCGCAATGGAACACAGCTGGGGTCAATGCACGTCATCCGTCAGCAAAGGAATAGGGAAATGTCCGCAGAACAGAACTTCTCGAACGCGAAGTTCCTGACCGTCGCCGAAGTGGCCGAGGTCATGCGCGTCTCCAAAATGACCGTTTACCGGTTGGTCCATTCCGGTGAAATGCCTGCAGTGAGGTTCGGCCGCTCGTACCGCGTGCCGGAGAGCGCCGTCGAGCAGTACCTCAAGGGTGCTGTGGTGGACGGCCACTCCGAAACGGCGTGATCGGCACCAACGCCGGTCACGCTACAGTCCAGGTACACAATGTCGCTGGTTTCAGCCCTGGAAAGGCTGCCGTCAGTAGTCGCCGCAAAGAAGCGGTACCCTGTTAAGGAACGTTTTACGTCATTGTAAGAATCTGTCAGTTGTTTCAGTCTGTAGCTTTGCTCACGGACCGGTTCCATCAGACAGGTACTGCATCTAGTTTGTGAGGAACTTTCGTGGGTTCAGTTATTAAGAAGCGTCGCAAGCGTATGGCCAAGAAGAAGCACCGCAAGCTGCTTCGCAAGACCCGTCACCAGCGCCGCAATAAGAAGTAGAGATACTTCGAACTGCGTGAAATGCCCGTTGCCTTCCCGGCAGCGGGCATTTTTGTGTCGGCGTTGGGTCGCCATCTACGCGTAACCGGGACTCACTCTCGGCGGGAGGACGCGCGGATCCGGGTGTCCTCGTACCGAACGCGTGGCCGTAGTCCTCAAGCGTGTCCGGGGGCAGGCTAGACCCGGGGGCCGCGGATGCGGGAGAAGCCTCGCCAGAGGCCGTAGACGGCGCCGCAGGCTGTGGCTGCCTTGAGTCCCAGGGTGGCGGCGCGGCGGCCGGACCGGAAATCGTAGACCGGCCAGTTGTGGTCGCGTGCGTGGCGGCGGAGCCGGGCGTCCGGATTGATGGCTACCGGGTGCCCTACGAGGGTCAGCAGCGGAATGTCGTTGTACGAGTCGCTGTAAGCCCAGCAGCGCTTCAGGTCCAGGCCTTCAAGGTCTGCCAGTTCCTGGACGGCTACTGCCTTGGCCGAGCCATGCAGGATATCGCCTACCAGCCGGCCGGTGTACATTCCGTCGGCGATTTCGCCCACGGTCCCCAGCGCACCCGTGAGGCCGAGCCGGCTTGAGATGACCGCGGCAACTTCGATGGGAGTGCCCGTGACCAGCCAGACGCGCCGGCCCACGCGGAGGTGCTGCTGGGCCAGGGCTTTGGCTCCGGGCCAGATCCTGGATGCGATCATCTCGTCATAGACCTCTTCGCCCAGGGCCTTGACGTCTTCAACGGTGATGCCCTCGGCAAGGGTGAGGGCCGAATCGCGGACGGCGTGGACGTCGTCCATGTTCTCGCCCCGCGCCACAAACTTGAACTGCTTCCAGGCAAACCCTGCGGCCTGCATCAGAGTGAAGGCGCCGCGCTGGTGCATCTTCCGGGCCACGTGGAACAGGCTGGCGCCCCGCATGAGGGTGTTGTCGACGTCGAAGAAGGCGGCTTCACTGGTCTGCGGCATCGCATCCGGCTGCGTGAGAACAGCGACGTACTTCTCCTCGGGCATGTCCACGAGTCTAGTCAATGGCCGGGGCACCGCCGTCCCCGCCCCGCGGTCCGGTCCAAAGGGGGATACGGTTAATACATGGCAAAACCGGACATCGTGCTCATCACCAAAGCTGACTGTCACCTGTGCGCAGAGGCGCGCGACGCCGTCGAACGCGTGGCAGCCTCACTCGGACTTGAGTGGACCGAGCAGTTGGTGGACGGGCTTCCGGAACTGCGGGAGCGGTACGCCGAGGAAATTCCCGTGGTGCTGGTGGACGGCATCCAGCGCGACTTCTGGAAGATCGACGAAATCCGTCTGGCGCGGGTCCTCCAACGTGCCATGGCCCAGTAAGGACGCGGTTACGCAGAATGGCACAGGCTTTGTTGGCACCGGCAGCGGGGCTCTAGAGTGGAGTCACGACGCGATGGGAGGGAGGGGAAAGTGACTTCGCTGGACCCGTCCCTGATAGTCCCCGCAGCCCCGGCGGTGCACGGCGCTGACCCCGCCAAACAGATTCCGCCGGCAGCAGTGGCCCGGCTGACCATTTACCTGCGCGCCCTGAACACCCTGCTTTCAGAGGGTGTGGAGCGGGTGTCTTCGGAATCCCTGGCGGAAGCGTCGGGCGTCAGTTCATCAACCCTGCGCAAGGACCTCTCGCACGTTGGCTCCTACGGCACGCGCGGCGTCGGCTACGAGGTGCAGTACCTCAGCCGCCATATCTCCGCGGCCCTGGGCCTGACGCACGACTGGAAGGTCGCCATTGTTGGCGCCGGCAACCTGGGCAAGGCCCTGGCCCGGTACGGGGGATTCGAGTCCCGGGGTTTCGATGTGGTGGCAATTTTCGACGCCGATCAGATGGTGGTCGGCAATGAAGTGGGTTGGCTGCGCGTGAGCGACGTCGCCGACCTGGAAACGGTGCTGCAGCGGACCGGGGCAAACATGGTGGTCCTGGCACTGCCGGCAGCAGTGGCACAACAGATCTGCGACCGCGTGGTGGCGGCGGGTGTGCACAGCATCCTGAGCTTCGCCCCCGTGATGCTGCAGGTGCCGGCCAGCGTCAACCTCCGCAAGGTGGACATGGCCACGGAACTGCAGATCCTGGCCTACCACGCCCAGCGCGCGCAGGCCCCGGAACAGGCTCCCGAGCAGACC
>NZ_QAIQ01000419.1 GCF_003061105.1 Arthrobacter sp. HMWF013 | reverse complement strand
TGCTGGTCCGGGAAAGCGCGGCTGGTAATTGCTGTATTCATTCCTTCTCACAACCCCCTAGTGAGAGATCCAACCCAGTGAGATGTGCGAGTCTTTGCTCTGAGTAGAACGTAGTTCCGCAGCCGTGCCGGGTGAACGCGTAATCGGTACTCGTTTATCAGATTAGGTAGTACTTGGTTTTGGGAGTCGGGTACTCGCGCTTCACGTTGGAAGCGCCGCTGCATCCCCGTCAGATCCCCGTCAAACCGCCGTCGAACCGCCGCCAAACCGCCATCAAACCGTCCTTGGAACGCCGGGTGCAACCGGAAGCCTTGACTCGAGCAGCCGCATGTCTATGATGGTTTTCTATAACGTTGTAAATTTTGAATGAACGAGGACCAGGATGACCGCCCAGGACAATGCCACAGCCAAGATCACCATCGACCCGGCCTTCACCGTCGGCCCGGTCCGGCGCAGGACCTTCGGGGCATTCGTGGAACATCTGGGCCGCTGTGTCTACACCGGGATCTTCGAGCCCGGGCACCCCAAGGCTGATGAGGACGGGTTCCGCACGGACGTCCTGGAGCTGACCCGCGAGCTGGGTGTCTCCACGGTCCGGTACCCGGGCGGAAACTTCGTCTCCGGATACCGCTGGGAAGACGGCGTAGGCCCGGTGGACCAGCGCCCGGCGCGGCTGGACCTCGCGTGGCATTCCACCGACCCCAATCTCGTGGGCGTTGACGAGTTCACCAAGTGGTCAGTCAAGGCGGGCGTCGAAACGATGATGGCCGTCAACCTGGGGACGCGGGGTACCCAGGAAGCCCTGGACCTGCTGGAGTACTGCAACATCGACGGCGGGACGGCCTTCTCGGACCAGCGAAAGGCCAACGGCGCTGCGGACGGATACGGCATCAGAATGTGGTGCCTGGGCAACGAGATGGACGGGCCGTGGCAGATCGGCCACAAGAATGCCCTCGAATACGGCCGGCTCGCCGCTGACACCGCCCGGGGAATGCGCATGATCGATCCGGACCTGGAGCTGGTGGCCTGCGGCAGCTCGGCGCCCACCATGGACACCTTCGGCGAATGGGAACGGGTTGTCCTGACGGAGACCTACGATCTGGTGGACCTGATTTCCGCGCACCAGTATTTTGAGGACTTCGGCGACCTTCAGGAACACCTCTCGGCAGGGCGCCGGATGGAATCCTTCATCAGGGACATCGTGGCCCACATCGACCACGTGAAGTCGGTCAAAAAGTCCAGCAAACAGGTCAACATCTCCTTTGACGAATGGAATGTCTGGCACATGAGCCGCGGCGAGTCGAAGGCACCCGCCGGCACGGACTGGCCGGTGGCCCCCGTCCTGCTGGAGGACCGTTACACGGTGGCGGACGCCGTCGTCGTCGGGGATCTGCTGATCACGCTGCTGCGCAACACGGACCGCGTGCACTCCGCCAGCCTGGCGCAGCTGGTCAACGTGATTGCCCCCATCATGACCGAGCCGGGCGGCCGCGCCTGGAAGCAGACCACCTTCCACCCCTTCGCCCTGACTTCCCGCCACGCGGCCGGTACGGTGCTGCAGCTCGCCGTGGAGTCTCCGCTGCTCAGCGGCGGCAAGACTCCGGACTTTCCGGCAGTGTCCGCCGTCGCAACCCTCGACGCCGAGGCAGGCGAGGCAGTCGTGTTCGCCGTCAACCGCTCCGCAACGGATGCACTGGCACTCGACGCCTCGATCGTGGGACTGGGCAACGCCCGGATCATCGAGGCGGTCACCTTCGCCAACAAGGACCCGTACTGGCAGGCGACCGCCGACGATTCGACGTCGGTCCTTCCC
>NZ_QAIQ01000418.1 GCF_003061105.1 Arthrobacter sp. HMWF013 | reverse complement strand
CTGACGGGCTGATCACCCGCGAGGATGTCCTGAACTTCGTAGGCAGCGACGTGAGCGCGCCGGTGCGCCATCTTTCTGCCGTGTCGGATGCGGCCGCGCCAGCGGATGCGTCCGCGCCAGCGCATGATGCCGTGGCAGCGCATGATGCTGCGTTGGCGCATGCAGTCGCAGCAGGTCCGGAGCGGGAGGTCCGCACGCCGATCAAGGGCGTCCGGAAAGCCATGGCCGCGGCGATGGTGGCCAGCGCTTTCACGGCACCGCATGCTACCGAGTTCCTGACTGTGGACGTCACTCCCACCATGGACCTGCTCGCCAAGCTGAAGGCCAGCAAAGTCTTCTCCGGCCACAAGCTCACACCCCTGACCATCGTGGCGAAGGCCGTCCTGATCGCGCTCCGGCGCAATCCGGCGCTGAATTCGCGGTGGGACGAGGCCAACCGGGAAGTGGTGCAGTTCAACTACGTGAACCTGGGCATCGCCGCCGCAACCCCGCGTGGGCTCACCGTTCCGAACATCAAGGACGCGGACACGATGTCGCTGCTGGAGCTGTCGGAGGCACTCACCGGTCTGACCGGGTCGGCACGGGCAGGCAAGACGGCGCCGGCGGAACTGTCCGGCGGGACCATCTCCATCACCAACATCGGGGTTTTCGGCATTGATGCCGGCACGCCCATCCTGAATTCGGGCGAGGCAGCCATCCTGGCCATGGGCGCCGTTCGGAAGACGCCGTGGGAATACCGGGACGAGGTGGCCCTCCGTCAGGTCATGACCCTCAGCCTGTCCTTCGACCACCGGCTGGTGGACGGGGAGCAGGGATCGCGGTTCCTCGCCGATGTGGGCGCCATCCTGGCCGAGCCCGGCATGGTGCTGACGATGGTCTAGGCTGCCGCCTGTTGCTGGAGCGGCCCTGTCCCGCTTGCCCGTTGCTGCCCAGCGCCGGCCAAGCGGGACAGGGCCGCCGGCGCGCAGGGGGACATGCCTGGGAGGAACCGGAGGCTCAGGCCGGCCGAACGTCGACGGTGAGCGCAGCCAGGGCCATGCCTTCCAGCATGGGGCGGGCCGATTTCAGGGTGACTTTCCGGCCGTGGGTGCGTACGGAGTGGGGCGTGGAGTTAATCAGCCCGAAGGTGGCGTGGGCGCGCATCCTCAGTTCGGCCGCATCATCGGCCGGGTGCAGCCGTGCCAGGACTTCAACCCAGAGCTCCACGTAATTGCGCTGCAGCGTCCGGACCTCGAACTGGTCCTGTGTGGTGAGGTTGCTGAAGTCCCGGTCCTGCACGCGGATCACGTCAGGCTTCCCCAGGGCAAAATCAACCTGGAAACAGACCAGCCGCCGGAGCGCTGCGAGGGGATCGGTGTTCTCAGCCACGACGCGGCGGCCCCCCTCCAGCAGGTCACGGCTGACAGTGAGCAGCAGCGCGCCCAATACCGCCTGCTTCCCGGGGAAATGACGGTAGACGGCCGGCCCGCTCACTCCCGCGGCTGCGCCCAGATCCTCCAAGGAGACCCGGTTGAACCCGTTCACCGCGAAGAGCGACGCGGCAGCGCTCAGCAACGCCTGCCGCCGGTTCTCCTTCGCCTGGCTCCGCTGGGTGGCTGGAGCCGGCTGGGCCGGCGGCGCCGGCTGGGTTGACTGCACCGGTCGGCTGGTGGCCACATTTCCTCCTCGGACCAGCAAATTCTAGCAACGCCATCCTGTGTTGGACATCACAGTTAATAAAGACTAACCTGAATTTCAGTTACTACGCACTAACCGAGTTGGCCTTGTGCCGCTCGCGTGCGGCTCAACAGAATAGGACCGGACACCGTCGATGGAGACCCTCACCAGCCGGCTTGACCCCGCGAGTGACGCCTTTGCTGCGAACAGCAGCGCACAGACCGCGCTCGCCGCCGAGCTCCGCGCCAAGCTGGCTGAAGCTGCGCTGGGCGGCCCCGTAACATCACGCGAACGCCACGTGGCGCGCGGCAAGCTGCTGCCGCGCGAACGCATCGACCAACTGCTCGACGACGGCAGCCCGTTCCTGGAGATCGCCCCGCTCGCCGCCAACGGCATGTACAACGATGAATCGCCCGGCGCCGGGGTCATCGCCGGCATCGGACTGGTCCATGGCCGCCAGGTCCTGGTGATCTCCAATGACGCCACCGTCAAAGGCGGCACCTACTATCCGATGACCGTGAAGAAGCACCTCCGCGCCCAGGAAGTTGCCCTCGAAAACCGGCTGCCCTGCATCTATCTGGTGGACTCCGGCGGAGCGTTCCTCCCCAAACAGGACGAGGTCTTCCCGGACAAAGAGCACTTCGGCCGGATTTTTTACAACCAGGCAAGATTGTCTGCGGCAAAAATCCCGCAGATCGCATCAGTGATGGGCTCCTGCACGGCCGGCGGCGCCTACGTTCCCGCCATGAGTGACGAGACTGTCATCGTTCGAAACCAGGGCACCATCTTCCTCGGTGGCCCGCCCCTGGTGAAGGCGGCCATCGGCGAGATCGTCACCGCCGAGGAGTTGGGCGGCGGCGACGTCCACGCCAGGATTTCGGGCGTGACGGACCACCTCGCCGAAAACGACGAACACGCCCTGCAGATCATCCGCGACATCGTCTCCACCCTGCCCATGCCTGCCGCCCCCGCCTGGAACGTGGAAACCGCCGTCGAACCAACAGCTGACCCCGCCGGGCTGTACGGCGCCGTACCAACCGACGTCAACGCGCCGTACGACGTCCACGAGGTCATCGCCCGGCTCGTGGACGGCAGCCGGTTCCATG
>NZ_QAIQ01000417.1 GCF_003061105.1 Arthrobacter sp. HMWF013 | reverse complement strand
GTTTGGCGCCGTGTTCCTGGCCGGCCTGGTGGTGGCGCAGTTCGCGTCCGGCCTCGCCGCGCAGGCCAGCGCCTCCCGCCTGCTGTACGCGATGGGCCGCGACTCCGTCCTGCCCAAGGCGGTCTTCGGCCGGCTGAACGAGAAGTTCCACACCCCGGTGGCGAACCTGGTGATCACCGGCATCGTGGGCCTGATCGCGATCTTCCTGGACGTGGCCACCTCGACGTCGTTCATCAACTTCGGTGCCTTCACCGCCTTCACGCTGGTGAACGCCTCGGTGGTGTTCCACTATGTGCGCCAGCGCCGGGCCGGGCAGCAACTGAACCCGGTATCCTACGTGGTGGTCCCGGTGATCGGCGCCATCATCTGCGCCTACCTGCTCTCCCAGCTGGACAGCAACGCCATTACGCTGGGGGTGTCCTGGCTGGTGCTGGGCGTGGTGGTCCTGGCCCTGATCACACGGGGCTTCAAGGCGTCGCCGCCGGAGATGACGGCCACGGAGAAGGCGACGGTCGAGGCGGCCGCCTGACCCTGACAGTTTGTAGTGTGGCCGCTGGGCCGAAGGAAGGAACTCTTGTGAGGGTTGCGCTGGGGCAGCTGGAGTCGGGCACCGACATCCGGGCGAATCTGGCCGCGATCGAGCGTTACACCGCCGAGGCAGCGCGCGACGGCGCCGCGCTGGTCGCCTTCCCGGAGTACGCCACCTACGAGAAGAAGAAGGTGGACGCGACGTTCCCCGCGGTGGCCGAGCCGCTGGACGGGCCCGTCTGCCGGGAGCTCGCCGGCATTGCCCGCCGCCACCGCATCGCGTTAGTGGCGGGCGTGCTGGAAACGTCGGAGGAGCCGGGCAGGGCGTACAACACTTTGGTTGCTTTCGGGCCCGACGGCGGCCGGCTGGCTTCCTACCGGAAGATCCACCTTTTCGACGCGCAGGGCTTCGGCGAGTCGACGTTCATCAAGCCGGGACCGTCCACTGTGCCAGTGGTGTTCGAGCACGGGGGAGTGCGGTTGGGGCTGATGACCTGTTACGACCTGCGGTTCCCGGAGCTGGCCAGGTCCCTGGCAGACGCCGGCGCGCAGGTTCTGCTGGTCTGCTCGTCCTGGGTGCCGGGCGAGCATAAGACGGAACAGTGGCTGGCTCTAAACGCGGCGCGGGCCATCGAGAATAGCGTCTACGTGGCAGGCGTGTGCCAGGCGCCGCCGGTGTCGGTTGGGCGGAGCGTGCTGGTGAACCCGATGGGGGTTGTGGAGGCCGACCTCGGGATGGAGCCCGGGGTGCGGGCAGTGGAGGTTTCGCTGGAGACGGTGGATCGGGTGCGGGACTCATTCCCGATGTTCCGGCAGCGGCGGCTGTAGGGACAGAGGTAAGTTCCGGTTCCCGTTAGGCAGGTTGAGACCAGAAGCAGCAGTTCTCCTCGCGCGGCCGCGAGTTTGAGGTTCGCACTCCTGTCTGGTATATTGTGGATGTCCTCAGGGGCAGTGAGCGTGTGACTTGGTCTCTCGTCGGTTCACGACCGAACGTTCAACGGAAACGGGCAGATCCGGGTGTCGAATCCCGGCGTCTCGAATGAGGCGTAGCTTAAGCAAAGCTCCCGCTTTTTTTATTGAAGGGGTCGACTCGAACGAGTCGGCCCCTTCAGTCATTGAGCGGCGAACCCGGCCTTGCTCATGGCAGTTTCTAGTTCATCGGAAGTTAGCGATATAGGGCCGTACTCGCGGCGCGCTAAACCCGTCACTTGTCGGAACTGCTGTTTGATATTTCCTGGCCTGCGATCGAGTTGCCAGTCAGACACAACTAATTCTGCCCACTTTTCACGCTTAATCGTTGCCTGTAGATGGATGTTTGCCTCTTCAGCTAACCGTTTAGTGAGTGCGAGAATGCCGATTAATTCGGGAACACCTAGAGTCACATACTCGTCCTTCCTATAGCGAGTGAAGGCAATGCCTGCAATTTTCTCCCATGCCGCGTGAGCGGATTGTGGAGTCCCGGTGATCCAATCCTCAAGTTTGCTGCTGGCTCTTCCCGCTTGATGGATGTGCGTATTGCGTGAGAGCCGCACAAGGTGGAATAGCCTCAGCGAATCTTCGGTGAAATTGCAGTTGATGGTGGTCTGGAAAAGCTCATGCATGTCCGCCATACCAATGTTCTTCAAACTTGTATTACTCTTACCAAGTAACCGCAGCATGCCGATTATCAAGTCTTCATGCAAAGCAAGAACCCGGGGAATGGCCAAGATACCGAGTAGATTTTCGGCATTTTCCAATACGGATCTAGCCTTATCAGTCGTAAGGTTGAATCGCTTGATATGCGGAACAGTGGGGAAGATTTTGCTCAGTTCTAGATTTGATCCTTGGGTCAGGGATAGTGTTTGGGACGCGAGGTTTGCTCCGGCCAGCAGCCCCATCATTGTGTCATTGGCCTGGATTCGCTGCTCAACATATTCTCGGTAATGTCGGTACCTTACTATTTGCATGCTTCCGATCGTGGCACACGTGGGGTCATGTTTACCGGCGACACGGTGCTGCGCAGCAGCGCCCTTGAATTCGTCGTGGAGCAGGACTCTCTGTTCCAAGCAGGCTTCCCAGAGTTGAACTGGCCAGTAAGATCCGAAGCCACGAAGGCCGGGCCTGGTATTGCACCGGGCGCGGGCCGTCGAGATTTGGTCCGCGTTCTACCCGCGGATGTGTACTCGCTAGGGTTCGCGGTCAGAGCATCCGTGCAGAGGAATCGGAAGCGGTGGAAAATCTCTTCCTCGAGGTGTATGAAGAAGTTCTCGATTACCGCGTTGTCACAGCAGTTTCCCTCGCGGGACATCGACTGAGTTGCCGGCGTTCTCGAGGAGCGCTTTCCACGAGGCGTGCCGGTCCTGGAAGCCCTGGTATGAGTGCACGAGAGGGCGTTGACCCGGTTCAGGCAGGCGAGGACTTGCTGGAGCAAATCGGCGGTGCGCGCGAGGTTCGGGACGGGCCAAGGAATGGGCAATATCTGCCCGTCGAAAAGTAGAGCTTTCATTCACCGACATTGAATTCGGTTACATCCGTGACCCACTTCTGGTCGGATGCGATAGCTTCCACCTATGGAAGGTAAGCAAAGGGGATGAGTACACGGACTAATTTGCGCGTGAATGTTATTGCTACCCAGTCATCCGAGAAATACCCCTAGTTGGTCCCCAGCTGCACCAAAGTCAGGCGCACGCAGTACGGGGAATTAGCGGATGCCTTCGAGCTTCATCCGCCTGTGTTCGTTAAACCCATTCGCAGTTTGCTCGTTATGTGCTGTACACGTACGACCTATCAGCCGCGCCACGGCATCAGAGAGTGGCTGAGTGCCGGCAGGAACTCCGGGCAGAATCTTGCCGCGAGAATCGACGATGATGTAACCCCATTCAAAGAGCGCGTCGCAGCCGAGGCTGCAGAGAAGCATGGCAGCGGAGCGGAAGTCGCGTCGCTCACCCTCGCTGCAGTGCCTCCGGGGCTTGATATGTCCGGCGACAAGCAGGCCCGATGGCAACTCCCTTCCGCAGACCGAGCATGGAGCTACCAGGCGTCCTTGGAGGAGGTGTTCCCTCAGGGGTCCCTGCTCTTTGCGAACAGCGCCCAGCGCCTCGCCGTCAGTCTCTTCATCAGTCCAATAGTCCTGCGAACGACCAAGCAGACTATCGTCGGAGACGGGCAGTGTTACGTTCAAGGCGCCGAGTAGGGAGTGCCCGTCTGACTCGGTGAGACGTGATAGGAAACCCAAATACATATTGGTCGCGTTATTCAACGGTCCCGGACGGCCGGGCTGGATGTACTTGTGAAGCTTCGTGTACGGGAGAGTTAGGCCTGTCGCGATGGGCTCAACTCTGACAAGCCATCCAGAATCGGTTTCACCTTGCCGACGCAAGTAGCCCGGCGGCCTTTCGAAGTTGATGTGGCTAGCGGTGACCATGCTGACGGCACGTAGCTGGCCTTTTGCATGATGGAACACAAGATCTCCGGGCTGCATCTCGAAGATGATGCTGCGTGTTTCTTTGAGTGCTCTGTTTCCAGCCCGAGGACACGTCCACAGAGCTTTTTGTTCCATGGCGACTTTGAAGTTGTCGCCCTGCATTGCATACCAGAACTTCACTGTTGCCCTTCTTGGCCGAGGAATCTCCCACATGAGTCCAGCCGCCCACCACGAATCGTGATCTGCAGCACAATTCACGGTACTTGTAGCCCGTCATACGTCAGTCATGGTGGAGGCTCTTGTTCACGCGTTCTGCTCTCCTGACTCGACAAATGAGACGCTTCATCGATGAGGAAACATATCGTCAAGCGGCAGAAATTCAATCGAGCGAAGTTGCTTCGCTCGAAGTTTGTCATGCGCGACCTGACCCAGCTTATCGGAGAGCACAAAGATTTTAGGCCCACCCACGCCTCCCTCCTCGGCAGTCTGCCGCATTGGGACGGTTCGTCGACGGCCGCGTGGCGAGGGCGCGTCGCGATTCACTTTTTGAAAAGGTGGCTGTTGCAGAAACAAAGTTCTCGAACTTGGAGGCCGTTCCTGGCTTTAGAACGGTGGGCCGACTATGAGTCTGATTTGAGGGGCGACTGGATGACATGGTCATGTGCGTCATTTTTCGACGACGTAACGAGAGGCTATGAAAATCCTGTTACCGCTGGGTTACTGCTGGAGCTAACCCTGACATGAGAAAGGCCCTTCCCCTTGTTTACAAGGGAGGCAGGGCGTTCTCAGTTGGCGGTGACGGTGGGATTTGAAACCTTTCCACTGCCGCCCCAGGCGTTGCAAACGGCGAGAATACAGGTATATCCATAACGCACAACCACCGGCAATCACGCAGAATGTGGGCATAATGTGGGGATCATTTAGCCGTAGAGGTTTCGTTTTTTACGCCCCGTACCAACCCGTTGCCTCCTGACGGCAGGGGCAACGGCAGCTACCTTGGGCGGGTTATAGATGGCTTCCTTGATGGCTTCGATCAACTTACCGTTGGACCGGATTTCCGTGCCTACCTTGAAGGATGGCCATTCTTTTCCTTTGCATCTTTCTGTAGACAGTAGCGGTCGCAATTCGGAGCATGTCAGCTACCTCCTTGACCATGTAAAGGGGATCAAGTTTTCTGTCATGGGCTGATCTTAAATTCCATGATCCCGGTTCAGTGGCATTTGCAGTCGCACCACGGCGCCAGCATGTACTCGTAGTCAGGCTCCAGATCCTCGTACGGGCTGGCTGACCGCTCCTCTTCGTTGATGCGGGCCATCATCGCCGCGAAACCCTCCGGATCAAACTTCACCATGCGGGCAGGCTACAAAGAAGCTCTGACATCCAGGAAAGTTGACGCATCCTTGATCTAAGCCCTCATTCAGCTATGCCTATACTCCGGTGCATCCGATGTCGAGACAGAAGGAGCACCATGGCCGACCAAACCCACAAACCCAGAAAATTTCATCAAATGCACTACAACCCCGATGTCAAAGGTGCCTGGAGCGGTTCTGGCCGCGACCTCAAAGCCGAGTGCGGACAAAGCGAGTACATCATGGTGACAAACGTCATTGAAGCAGTGAACTGCGAGAAGTGCGTTAAGAGTATGAAGCCGGTTGGCTATCATCTAGCTTCACCCCTACCCGTAGGTTAAGGTCTGGGTACGACACCACACCTTGGGGACAAATTGAACAAGCTTCAGTCACTAGCCGGCGCTGCAACGGTCGCATTTCTGGCGCTGACAGGCTGCTCCGCGTCAGTTTCGCAAATATTATCGTCTCCGACGCCAACACCCACGCCTACTCCGACCGCATCCGTTGCCGAGTTCGCCAGCACCATCACCGAGCATGAGCAGGAATGGCGTGACTACGAGGAGAACATAGGCGCATGTGCCTTCGCGTCTATCGGGAGAACCGCAACGGATTTTGCAAAGCGCATCACCTGTCGGCTCACAGCGTAGACGGTCACATTGACGGCTAAGACAGCGGCATAGAACATCCGAGCCCTACCTAAGCCGCCATCGGAAATAGACCCCCTGGTTGCCCGCACGCGTCGTTCCCTAGATGTGATTGCCAAGAACGACGCCTCTACGGCCTGCAAGGACACCGAGAGCGAAGCTTGCGATGCGGCAGAGACACAGGCCAACGGCGACATCCGGCCCTTGAATCCCATCCTCGACGCTTGGAAGCCCTAAACGCGCTAACTCAATTTCGTCTGGTCCATCTGAACCGTCCCGGGTTTGATGCCGCTATCTTCTGTGAGAAAGATAGTGATTATGCCCAAGCAGTTTCCGCCCGAAGTCCGTGAC
>NZ_QAIQ01000416.1:2822-5530 GCF_003061105.1 Arthrobacter sp. HMWF013 | reverse complement strand
CCCTATGGCGGAACACCCTACGGTGGAGGCCAGCCGCCGCGCGGCCCGGCCCGCGAACCCGTAGACCGGCCCGCCGGTCCCGGCACACCCGCCGTGGCCATCAGCGCAGGGGCGGCCCTCCTGGTGGGCGGCGGCCTCAAGGCCCTCGACGCCGGAAACGTGATCGACCTCGGCGACTCGGCCAACGCCGTGGTGTGGGCGAGTGCCGCGGCGGTCCTCGGGCTGGGCATCCTCCTCTCCGGGATCCGCGGCCGCACCGCAGGCATCCTGAGCTTCTTCGCGGTGGTGGCCCTGGTCACCGGCGGCATCTTCAACGTCGTGGGCAACGGGGACAGGGTCCGCTTCCAGCAGGTTGACTGGACACCCGTGAACATCGAACAGGCCACCGAAGGCCTCGACATCACTGCCGGCGACGGAACTGTTGACCTCACCGAGCTGCAGCTCAATCCCCCGCTCAGCTCCGACGTCGTGGTTCCGCTGAACATCACCGCCAGCAATGTCACGGTTGTCATCCCTGACGACGTTCCTGTAGACGTCCGGGCGGACATGACGCTGGGCAACCTCAACGAGGGTGGCAACCGCCGCAGCGGCGGCACCACCACCCGCGAAAGCAACTACAACACCAACGAACCGGGCAGGCACCTGGTCATCGAAATAGACGGCACTGTCAGCAACGTCACTATCCAGGAAGGCAACTGAGATGAGCAGCATGAGTTCAAATTCAGATCAGTACAGGCCCGATCCCACACCCTCGGATCCCTACTCTGCAAAAACTCCGGCATCTGCGAACACTCCGGCCTCTTCGACACCGGACCGCAGTGACGGGCCCGGGACCCCGTCGGCCAGGGTGGGAACCGTGGTCTGGGGGCTGATCGTGGTGGCCCTCGCCGCCCTGATCATCATCGGCCAGCTGGGTATCGTCACCCTCAACGGCACCTACGTACTCATCGGCCTGATGATCGGAGCCGGCGCGGCGCTGGTGGTGGGCGGGCTCCTCTCGGCCCGGAAACGTGACAACGGATCAACAACAGGGAAGTCTTGAACCATGGAAAAATTCTTCAGTATCGTCAGGGGCTTCGGCCTGAAACGCGGGCCCGACCGCTGGCTGGGCGGGGTCTGCGGCGGCATCGCAGCGAAGCTCAACGTGGATGTGGCGTTTGTCCGGATCGCTTTCCTGCTCTTCTGCCTTCTCCCCGGCCCGGCGGTGGTCTTCTACATCGCTGCGTGGCTCGTCCTCCCGGACCAGCGGAACTCCATCCCGTTGGAGGGTTTCCTGGACCGCCGGTCGCTGGACCGCCCCTGACCTGACCTTCAAATGCCTCCGCCCCACCGGGCGGGGGCATTTGCGGTTGTCCACGGACCGGTCACCGGTTTGTGGTGTACCCCACACCCGCCACTACAATCTAGGTGAGCTCAGCGTGGCGCTCTGCCTGTACACCCACTGAACCAGGATTTGAGCCGAGACATGAAAATTGGAATTCTCACCAGCGGCGGCGACTGCCCCGGACTGAACGCGGTCATCCGCGGCGCCGTCCTTAAGGGCATCGCCATCCACGGCCACGAATTCGTAGGTTTCCTCGATGGTTGGCGCGGCGTCGTGGAGGGGGACATCATCGACATCCCCCGCACCATGGTCCGCGGCATCGCCAAACAGGGCGGCACCATCCTGGGCACCTCCCGCACCAACCCGTTCGAAAACGGCGGCGGTCCCGAGGTCATCAAAGCCCACATGGACCGGCTGGGCATCGACGCCATCATCGCCATCGGCGGCGAAGGGACCCTCGCCGCGGCCAAGCGGCTCACCGACGTCGGCCTCAAGATCGTGGGTGTCCCCAAGACCGTGGACAACGATCTTGACGCCACGGACTACACCTTCGGTTTCGACACCGCTGTCCAGATCGCCACCGAGGCCATCGACAGGCTCCGGACCACCGGCGAATCCCACCACCGCTGCATGATCGCCGAGGTCATGGGCCGGCACGTGGGCTGGATCGCCCTGCACGCCGGCATGGCCGCGGGCGCACACGCCATCCTGATCCCCGAGCAGAAGGTCAGCATCGAGCAGATCACCGAGTGGGTCCAGGAAGCCCACGACCGCGGCCGCGCGCCCCTGGTGGTGGTGGCCGAAGGCTTTGTGCCCGAACACATGGAATCCCCCCACTCCGAGCGCGGGCTGGACACCTTCGGGCGGCCCCGGCTGGGCGGCATCGCGGACCAGCTCGCCCCTGAACTCGAGGCCCGCACCGGCATCGAAACCCGCGCCACCATCCTTGGCCACATCCAGCGCGGCGGCGTTCCCTCCGCCTTCGACCGCGTCCTGGCCACGCGGCTGGGCATGGCGGCCATCGACTCCGTGGTGGAAGGCTACTGGGGCACCATGGTGGCGCTCAAGGGCACCGACATTGAACACGTGGGCTTCGAGAAAGCTTTGGGACAGCTGAAGACCGTGCCGCAGAACCGGTACGACGAAGCCGCTGTCCTGTTCGGCTGAGCAGCCCACTCCCCCTAGGCTGGGCATATGACTCTTGACCCCGGTTCCGCCGCCATCATCCAGCTCGCCTGGGCCCGGCATCTGGGGCTCGACGACGACGCCTTCGGTGCGTCGCTGGCAACCGGCGAGCGGGTGGTCCGGGCGGATGAATCGGTCAGGACCGTTGAGTTCGTTCGGCTGTTCGGCAGTTCGGCGCTGGTTGGCCCGCAGTGGGTTA
>NZ_QAIQ01000416.1:0-2812 GCF_003061105.1 Arthrobacter sp. HMWF013 | reverse complement strand
GTTCTTTGCCGACGACCTGCCGCTGAAACAGCCCTCAGAAGAGCTGACCGTTTCCCATGGCAACCCGGAAGCGATCGAGCTGGAGGGGCTGTGCCCGCCGGACGACGTCAATGAAGTGGGGCTCTCCGACCTCGAAAACCGGTACACGGTCATTCATGAAGTGGATGGCCGGCGGGTCCCGGTGGCCTGCGGCGCCTACACCGAGTGGGAGGGGCTCCTGGGCCACCTCGGTGTCCTGGTGGACCCTGAGTGGCGGCGGCGCGGGCTGGGATCCCTGGCCGCCTCCATCGCTGCCCACGAGGCCCTCGCGGCAGGCCTCACCATCCAGTGGCGCGCCGAAGTCAGCAACACCGGCGCCTTGGCGCTGGGGCGGAAGCTCGGAATGGCGGCGGGCGGAATCCAGACCAGCGTCCACCTGGGCCGGGGTACCGAGGGGTAGCTACGCCTGGCGGGTGGCGCTGCCCGCTTCAGCCCCAGCCGCTGGCCGGGCCGGGCCACTCCAGGTATTGGCTGCCTGCGGCCTGGCGAAGAACAGCGCCACGGCGGCACCGATCAGGATCACACAGGCGGGAAGCAGGATGGACTGGCCCATCGCCGTCGAGAATCCTTCGTGGAGGGCATCGGGCAGCCGTCCGGTCATGGCGGGGCCCTCCGCGCCGGGCCCGGAGGCCGGGAGCTCGGCCGCGAGCCTTGCCTGAATCAGCACAGCAACGGCAGCACTGCCGAGCACCGCGCCGATCTGCCGGGTGGTGTTGTAGACCCCGGACCCGGCGCCCGCCTGGCGCGGCGGCAGGTTGCGGGTGGCCGTGGAGCTCAGGGGCGCCCAGATGCCGGCGTTGGCAAACCCCAGGACTGCGCTGGGCAGGAGGAAGAGCAGGATGGGAGTGTCCGGGTGCATCAGGGCAGAGTTCCAGAACAATGCCACGGCCATCAGCACCAGCCCGCCGGCGGCTATGTACTTCGGGTTCACGCGGTCGATGATCTTGCCCACCACCGGTGCAAGGCCGCCGGAGATCAGGGCCATGGGCACCATCATGAGCGCCGATTGGGTAGGGGTCATGCCGCGGACCATCTGGTAGTAGAAAATCAGCGGCAGCGCGAATGCCGTTACGGTGAACCCGACCGTGGTGATGCCGATGTTCGCCAGCGAGAAGTTGCGGTCCCGGAACAGGTCCAGCGGCAGCAGCGGCTCACCCTTGTTGAAGCGCTGCCAGACGATGAAGGCGGTGAGCACCACGATGCCGGCGATGATGAGGCCCCAGACACTGATGGGGCCGGCGATGGTGCCCCAGTTGTAGGTTTCGCCCTCCTGGATGCCGAACACCAGCAGGAAGAGGCCGACGGCGCTGAGCAGGACGCCCGGGATATCGAATTTGTGCGGGTGGGTGCTGAGGGACGGGACGAAGCGCCAGGCGAGGATGAAGCCCACGATGCCCACCGGTACGTTGATGAAGAAGATCCATTCCCAGCCCAGGCTGTCCACCAGGACGCCGCCGAGGATGGGCCCTACCAGGGTGGCCAATCCGGCGGTGGCTCCCCAAAGACCCATGGCGGCGCCGCGGCGGTCCGGCGGGAAGATGCGGGTGATCACGGCCATGGTCTGCGGCGTCATGATGGCCGCACCAAGGCCCTGGAGGACCCTGGCGAGGATGAGGGTCCGGATATCGCCGGCGAGCCCGCACCACAGTGAGGCGAGGGTGAACACCACCAGGCCCGCGAGGTAGAGCTTCTTGGGTCCGAACCGGTCACCGAGGCGTCCGGTGATGAGGAGCGGCACGGCGTAGGCCAGAAGGTAGGCGCTGGTCACCCAGATCACCGCGTTGATGTCCGTGCCCAGGCCTTCCATGATGCTGGGGTTGGCCACCGAGACGATGGTGGTGTCGATCAGGATCATGAAGAAGCCGATCACCAGGGACCAGAGGGCAGGCCACGGCCTTGCTACGTTTTCCACGGATTTCCTTAGCGGGTTGTGGGCTGCCGGGCTGTCCCGGCCAAACTGTCCGACGGCGGCGGATCGGCCCGGACAGTGTCCGGACTATCCGAGGAGGTCGAGGATCTCGGTGCGGGCAAACATCCGGGCAGCGGCGCGGGCCGAGGGTGCGCCGGCGTCCGGGTCTGCTCCGGCGTCCAGCAGCACGCGGGCCACATCGGCGTAGCCCTTGAAGGCGGCACCGGCCAGCGGGGTCTGCCCGCGGTCATTGGCGGTGTTGGCTTCTCCCCCGTGCTGGACCAGCAGCTGCACCGTCTCCGCATGGCCGTGGTACGCGGCCAGCATCAGCAGGGAATCGCCGGCAGCGTTGGTCATGGTGGCAGGTGCGCCGGCGTCAAGGTAGCTGCGCAGGAGGGCGGTATCGCCGTCGCGGGCGGCCTGGAAGAGCCGGTGGGCGAGTGCCACGGCCTCGTCGTTGGGAGCGTCGGGAGCGCCGGATGTCTCCGGGCCCGGCGCGGCGTTTTCTGTCATCAGTGTGTCCCCCTGAGGAATCCGGTCTGGCGTCCCACCACCTGGCCGGCGTCGGGAGCAACAATCACTTCCTGGACGGCGGTATACGGTTCCTCGCCGTCCATGACGGTCAGTATTTCATCAGGTGCCACGGACCGCTTAATGACAGCCAGGGCTACAGGGCCCATCTCATAATGCTGGGCCACGGAGGTCACCACGCCGACCTTGCGCTCGCCAAGCATCACCGGGTTCCCCGGCATGGGCATGGTGTGCTGGGAGCCGTCCAGCTGGAGGAATACCAGGCGCCGCGGCGGGTGTCCGAGGTTGTGCACCCGGGCAATGGTTTCCTGGCCCTTGTAGCAGCCCTTGGCC
>NZ_QAIQ01000415.1 GCF_003061105.1 Arthrobacter sp. HMWF013 | reverse complement strand
GTCCAGCAGGATGGGCAGCAGCTGGCGCTGCAGGGCGGCCCTCCTGCTGACACCCGCCGTGAGCGCCTCAATGTGCCGCATCGCCCCGCGGGGGTCTCCGTAACCAAGCGCGGCCAGGCGGCCCTGGGCAGCTTCCGGCGTCAGCCTGGCGTCCTCGGTGCTGAGTTTGGCGGCGGTGTTAAGCAGCGGCCGGTAGAAGATGCGTTCGTGCAGTTCCCGGACCGAGCGCTTGGTCTTCTGCCAGGCGGCCAACAGGGCGTCCGGTGGCGGCCGGTCGTTTGAAAACGGCCCCAGGACCGCCTTCGCCAGAGCGCGCAGGGCAGCCTCGTTCACGGGCATCAGGTGCGTCCGGCGGAGCTGGAACAACTGGATCCGGTGTTCCAGGAGCCGCAGGTACCGGTAGGCGTGATCGAACGCTGCGGCGTCGGCCCGGCCGATGTAGCCGCCGGCGGAGAGCGCGGCAATGGCCGAGGTGGTGTCCCGGCGGCGGAGCGATTCATCGGATTTTCCGTGCACCAGCTGAAGCAGCTGCACGGTGAACTCGACGTCGCGGAGGCCGCCGCGGCCCAGCTTGATCTGCCGCTGTTCCTCGGCGGCAGGGATGTGTTCGGTGACCCGGCGGCGCATGGACTGCACCGATTCGACGAACCCTTCGCGGCCGGCGGAACTCCAGATCAGGGGCGCAACGGCCTGTTCGTAGCGCTCACCGAGATCCTTGTCCCCCGCAATGGTCCTGGCCTTCAGGAGTGCCTGGAATTCCCAGCTTTCGGCCCAGCGGGCGTAGTAGCTCTCGTGGGAGGCCAGGGTGCGCACCAGTGGTCCCGATTTACCCTCCGGGCGCAGGTTGGCGTCCACTTCCCACAGGCCCGGCTCGCGCGCCACGGAGAAAATGGCCCGCGAGATGCCGGTGGCCAATGCCGTGCCCACCGTGCTGGCGCGGGCGTCGTCAAGGTCCCCGGCGTCCATCACGTAGATCACGTCGACGTCGGAAATGTAGTTCAGTTCGCGGGCTCCGCATTTGCCCATGCCGATGACGGCCAGGCCCACGCCTGCCACTTCCTCAGCGGTGAACTGCTCCGCCGCTTCGGCCCGGGCAACAGCCAGCGCAGCCTCGATGGCGGCACCGGCCAGATCCGCGAGTTCCGCCCCGACGGCCGGCATGAAGTCCAACGGATCAACCGCGCAGAGATCCTTGACCGCAAGGTCCACCACCCCGCGACGGTAGGCCGTTCGCAGTGCAGCGTAGGCCTCAGCCCCGGTTATTCCTGCCACCGGCCGTGCTGACCCGGGGTCAGCCCGGACGGAGGTGAGCAGCGCAGCGCGGAGCTGTTCCGGGTCCGCAGGGCTTGGCTCGGGACTCGCCTTGACGTCCAAGGCATCCAGGTGCTCCGGATGCCGGATGAGGAACTCCCCCAGGGCTTCGGAGGCACCGAGTACCCGGTAGAGCGGCTCGCTGGTCTCCGGATCGGCCGCAGCCAGGTCCCGGAGCGCCGGGTGCTTTTCAATCAGCCTGACCAGCGACTGCAGGGCGGTGTCCGGGTTTGCCGCCATTGCCAGGCCGGCGAAGATCCTGTCCTGGTCCAGCCCGTCCAGTTCGGCGGCAGCGAGGAACCGCCCGCCCTTCTCCAGGTCACTGAAGCCGGCCGAGATGAGGCGGCGGGCGAGGCTCAAAGCCGCCGCCTAAAGAATGCCCAGGTTACGCTGCAGTTCGTAGGGCGTGACCTGGAGCCGGTAGTCCTGCCACTCCGCACGCTTGTTGCGCAGGAAGTGCTCGAAGACCTGCTCGCCCAGGATCTGCGGCATCAGTTCCGAATCCTCCATGGAACGGATCGCATCGTGGAGGCTCGCCGGCAGGGGGTCATGCCCCATCGCGCGGCGTTCGGCTGAGCTCAGCGACCAGACATCGTCCTCGGCAGCTGCCGGGAGGTCGTAGCCCTCTTCGATGCCCTTCAGGCCGGCCCCAAGCAGAACAGCGTAGGCGAGGTAGGGGTTGGCTGCGGAGTCGATCCCGCGGTATTCGATGCGCGCCGACTGACCCTTTCCGGGCTTGTAGAGCGGAACCCGGACCAGCGCAGAACGGTTGTTGTGGCCCCAGCTCAGGTAGCTGGGAGCTTCCCCGCCGCCCCAAAGCCGCTTGTAGGAGTTGACGAACTGATTGGTCACGGCAGTGAACTCCGGCGCGTGCTTAAGGACTCCGGCGATGAACTGGCGCGCCGTTTTGGACAGCTGGTACTCAGCGCCTGCCTCGTAGAAAGCGTTGGTGTCGCCCTCGAACAACGAGAAGTGGGTATGCATGCCGGACCCCGGGTGCGCGGTGAAGGGTTTGGGCATGAACGTTGCATAGGTGCCCTGCTGCAGGGCCACCTCCTTGATAACCGTCCGGAACGTCATGATGTTGTCCGCGGTCTGGAGGGCGTCCGCATAGCGGAGGTCGATTTCATTCTGGCCGGGGCCCGCTTCGTGGTGGCTGAATTCCACGGAGATGCCGACGGATTCGAGCATGGTCACCGCAGTGCGGCGGAAGTCCTGGGCCACGCCACCGGGCACATGGTCAAAGTAGCCTCCCTCGTCCACCGGAACCGGTGCGCCGTCCGGGCCCGGTTCCTGGGACTTGAGGAGATAGAACTCGATTTCGGGGTGCGTGTAGCACGTGAAGCCCATGTCCGCGGCCTTGGCCAGGGTGCGCTTGAGGACATTGCGCGGGTCCGCCGCGGAAGGTTCGCCATCCGGGGTGAGGATGTCGCAGAACATCCGGGATGTCTGTTCGGTCTCGCCGCGCCACGGCAGGATCTGGAACGTGGAGGGGTCCGGCTGGGCCAGCATGTCGGATTCAAAAACCCGTGCCAGGCCCTCGATGGCGGAGCCGTCGAAACCGAGGCCTTCCTCGAAGGCACCCTCGACCTCCGCCGGGGCGAGTGCCACCGACTTGAGCGACCCTACGACGTCGGTGAACCACAGACGTACGAACCGTACGTCGCGCTCCTCGATAGTGCGCAGGACAAACTCTTGCTGGCGGTCCATGAAGGCCTCTTCTCCGGTCAACGTTCTTGCCCCGGGTCCGCGAAAGCGGCAGCCGGCAGCAGCTCACCATCACTTTACTAAGCAATCCGCTCCAATGCGGGAGCCTGCACCGCACGTAACACAGCGTTAACACCGCAACGCGCCCAAATATGACGGGGATCACGGCGTTCCGGCCGCTTCCCGGTAGCTTGGAGCGCCGCTGCAGCACTACGCTCTTGGCATGGCCACAACCCACAGCCCTGACTCGAGCGCGTCCGCCGAAGTACCCGCACCGTACGGAAACGGCCCGGCAAAGGTGCCGGCGCCGTCGTCGGAAGGTTCCGCGAAGCCCGCTGCCAGGGTGCGGATCCACCACCTGCAGCAGGCCAAGAAGGACGGCACGCGGTTCGCGATGCTGACCGCCTATGAGCAGTACAGTGCGGAGATCTTCGACCAGGCCGGGATCGAAGTGCTCCTGGTGGGCGACTCAGCGTCCAACAATGTTTTTGGCAACGAAACCAGCCTGCCTGTCACGGTGGATGAGCTCCTCCCCCTCTGCCGCGCTGTGGCGCGGTCCGCCAAGCGTGCGCTGGTGGTTGCAGACCTTCCGTTCGGCAGCTACGAAGTCTCAGCACAGCAGGGCGTGGAAACCGGCGTCCGCTTCCTCAAGGAAGGCCTGGCCCACGCAGTCAAGATCGAGGGCGGCAAGTATTACGCCGAGACCGTCCGCGCCATGGTCCAGGCAGGCGTTCCCGTGATGGCCCACATCGGCTTCACCCCGCAGAGCGAGCACGCGCTCGGCGGCTACCGTGTCCAGGGGCGCGGCGATGATGCCCAGCGCCTGATCGACGACGCCGTGGCTCTGTCCGAGGCAGGGGCGTTCTGCGTCCTGATGGAAATGGTTCCGGCGGACACCGCCGCCGCTGTGGACGCGGCGATCAGCGTGCCGACAGTAGGCATTGGTGCCGGCAACGCCACCACCGGCCAGGTCCTGGTGTGGCAGGACATGGCGGGACTCCGTGGCGGCAGGATGGCGAAGTTCGTCAAGCAGTATGCCGATCTCCGCACCACCCTCAGCGACGCCGCCAGGTCCTACGGCGACGACGTACGCTCCGGCCAGTTCCCCGGGCCCGAGCACTCCTTCTAGCCGCTTGCGCGCTCCCCTGGCCCGCAGGCCAGCCAGGGGGCGCTTGCCCGTCAGTCCTCGTCGCCCTTTTCCCAGGCCTCGTTCCGGGCCCGGACCTTCTCCAGTGCGTGTTCAGCTTCCTCCCGGGTCTTGTAGGGGCCGATCAGCTGGCTCCAATCCGACAGCGCGTCCTCCTCCACCTCGTGGGTGTTCACGTTGTACCAGTACTCCGTCATCGATGCTCCTCGTTCCGGCCTGCAACGGCCTTTCTGTGATCCGCGTAACTTATGCACGGATGCGGACAGGTTGGGCTTGAAGTTACTTGGCGTTCTGCGGTCCCTTATATGATCAATCTATGCCTTCCCTAGCCTCAACTGCACCCACCGGAAACCTCACCCGGGAACGGTCAGCCCGCAGC
>NZ_QAIQ01000414.1 GCF_003061105.1 Arthrobacter sp. HMWF013 | reverse complement strand
GAGGTAGTCCCCGGGATTGATGACCCGGAGGATCTCGTCCAGCCGTCCCTGGCTGATGAAGTTCTTGGAGCTGCGGCCGCCGATGGCGTGGTTCCTGAAGGCCACCTTGTCATCGAAGAAGCGGTCGATCATCTGGCCCCAGCCCGCCTGCGGAACGTAGCCGGCATCGTAGGTCTGGACCGTGGAGTCGCCGGCCAGGTAGACGCCGGGGTCAGTGGTGGCAGCGCGCGGAGCACGGGCAGCAATGACCAGCGAGTTGATCTTGGCAGCCGTCCCGGTGAAGTCCAGATTCAGCTGCCCGTCGACCAGGGAAATGGGAAACTCCATCTCCAGGTACTGGCCCGCGGGTTTGTCCGTGAGCTGGACCTTGGCCATCTTTTCGGCCGTAATGGCGATGTTGGTGGCTTCCGCGGCGTCACCGGCAATGAGCTTGACGGTGTAGTCGCCATTAGGCAGATCCACCAGGAAGCTGCTGCCCTGCGCCTGGACGAAGTCCGAGCGGAGGGCGTCGCCGGTGCCGCGGTCCACGCCGGAGGTGACGGCGGTGTCAGTAAAGCCGAACTTCACGTCCGCGGAATAGGCAGTGGCGGCGTCGACGCGGGTATAGCCGGTCTCGGTGCTGCCGGGGCCGAAATCGAAACGGAAGCCGCTGCCGACCGGCGGCAGGGCTGTCTCCGCCTGGACTGCCGGCAGGCCCGTGAAGGCCAGCGCCGCGGAGGCAACGGCGGCTGTCACGGCTTTGGTGCGCAGGGAAAGGCGGCTCCGGCCAGGGTTCGGCGGTGGTTCCGCCATGTTGAGCGGACTGTCTTGAGGGGGATGGATCACGAACATCTCCTTTGATGAGCGGTGCGGAAGCCCGGCCACTGCGGCGGGCTTGGATCGTTTCAATGCGATCGGAAGACTTGTGGTGGCGGTTTTCTGGGGTGCGCCGGCCGGGAAGGCCGGTGGGTCGGGGATGGGCAGGGGCCGCCTCGGTGACTTGCAACGCGGATGGTGATGCGGACCACCCTTGTTATCGTTCACAGGTTTACCAGTGCAACGTTGTAGACGTCAAGGCTTTCACGATTGTTTTCTGGGAGTTACTGATGCCCACTGTGACTATTTGAGCGCTTTGCCACCATGGTGCCGGGGTGTGGTGTGACGCCGCCGGATGCCATTGTGCCTATCACTAACAATAATGAGTATCATTAGCGCCATGATGAAATTCATGAAGCCGTCTCCCACCAGCCGCCATACCCTCGCGTTCCCGGCTATCCTCGCAGCCTCGTTGCTTCTGCTCCCGGGCTGCGGAGCCGCTCCCGGCGAGAGCGCCCTCCCGCCGTCGGAGGCCGCCGCCGGCAGCAGTCCAACCGGCGACGGGGATGAGGCAAAGGAGGCCCGTGCGCCGGTCCCGCGCCTGGTCCTGACGCATTCGGCCGGGGTGTCTGTCCTGGATGCCAAAACCCTGGAAACTGTTGCTGAGGTGCCGCTTGAGGGCTTCAACAGGTTGAGCCAGGCGGGCGACGGCAGGCATGTGCTGATCTCGTCGGGTGATGCCTTTCGCGTGTTCGATTCCGGTGTGTGGACCGAGCGGCACGGGGACCACGGCCACTCCTATGCCGGCCTGCCGCAGCTGACGGACCGCGCTTTTGATGCCAGCGGGGCGGGCCATGTGGTCACCCACGCGAAGCGGACAGCACTCTTCAGTGACGGGACAGGGAAAGTGGAGATCTTTGACCCTGCCACCCTCTCGGATGCGCTCAAGACCGGGCTGCCCGCAACCACCGCCTACACCGCGCCCGAAGCCCACCATGGCGTCGCCATCACGCTGGAGGGCGGACAGTTGCTTGTCACGCTGGGCAATGACGAGGGGCGCAGCGGTCTGGCGCTGCTGGATGCTCCGGCCGGGGAAAACCAGGAGCGTGCGGAACTGCTCCGCAACGAGGAATGCCCCGGCGTGCACGGTGAGGCGGTTGCGGCGGGTGCAACAGTGGTGGTGGGCTGCGAGGACGGCATGCTGGTCTACCGGGATGGGGCCTTCACCAAGGTTGCGAGTCCTGACGCGTATGGCCGGATGGGTAACCAGGCCGGAAGCCCCGCGTCCCCGGTGATTCTCGGCGACTACAAGGTGGACCGGGACGCCTCGCTGGAGCGGCCCACCCGGATTTCACTGGTCGATACCGCCACCGGCACGCTGCAGCTCGTGGACCTGGGGGCCAGTTACTCCTTCCGCTCCCTGGGCCGCGGTCCGGCAGGGGAGGCGCTGGTATTGGGGACGGACGGCGCCCTGCACACCATTGATCCGGTCTCGGGCGTTGAGACTGGTTCGGTTCCGGTGGTTCCTGCCTGGGAGGAACCGGAGATCTGGCAGGATCCACGTCCCACACTTTTCGTTCAGGGATCGACGGCCTATGTCACCGAGCCGGCCGGCTCGAAGATCCACGCCGTGGACCTCACGTCCGGCAGGGTAGTGAAGAGCGGCGAACTGCGGCATGTTCCCAATGAGCTGACGGGCGTCACTGGCTAGGGGCGCCGATTCCGCCCGCGCGGATCACCAAGGCTATTAACCGCCGACGGCGGACACGCACCTGGGTGCCTGTCCGCCGTCGGGCGTTATGTCTGCTGCAGGGGTGCCCTCTAGGCGAGGACGGCCAGCCGGGAGTTCTTGCGGCCGAACAGTGCCCGGTCCACGGAAACGCGGCCGGCGCCCGTCAGTGCGAGGGCCAGGGCTGCGGCGGCCAGCAGCAGGACCAGCTCGTAGCCGCCCTTGTCTGCGAAGACGCCGGCGGGGGCGTGGACCAGGAACAGGGCGCCCAGCATGTTCAGGGCCAGGAGTGCTGCCACGATCCGGGTCAGCACGCCCAGGATCAGGGCAATGCCGCCGGCCAGTTCGAGGCCGGCAACCAGGGGAGCAGAGATCTGGGCTGCGGGGACGCCCATCTGGGCGAAGGCGGCCTGGGTGCCTGCGACGGTCCATTCGTTGAACTTCTGCCAGCCGTGGGCGGCGAAGAGGAAGCCGAGGATAACGCGCAGGACGGTGATGGCGGTGGTGGTAAGGCGTGACTGGTTCATCTAAAGAGTTTCACTCATCATTAGTTGAAGTGTCAACTAATGATGAGTGATTGTGTTCCATGTCATGACTCGGGGCGTCACGTAAGCCGGACGTCAGCCGGGCAGGCCGCATTAGGCTGTCCCTGTGTCCCGTCAACCCGCTCCCGCCGCCCTGAAGACGCCGGCTGGCCAGTCCCGGGAGATCCTCCGGCTTGCCGTTCCGGCGTTTGGCGCACTGATCGCCGAGCCGCTCTTCCTCCTGGCCGATTCCGCCATTGTGGGCCACCTGGGGGTTGCCCAGCTGGCCGGTGTGGGGC
>NZ_QAIQ01000413.1 GCF_003061105.1 Arthrobacter sp. HMWF013 | reverse complement strand
GTCCACCATCCTGAAAATCATGGCCGGCCTGGACACCCCTTCGAACGGCGAGGCCCGGCTCAGCCCCGGCTACACGGTGGGGATCCTGTTGCAGGAACCGCCGCTGAACGAGGAAAAGACCGTCCTGGGCAACGTCCAGGAGGGTGTCGGCGAAATCTACGGCAAAATCCAGCGCTTTAACGAGATCTCCGAGGAAATGGCCAGCCCGGACGCTGACTACGACACCTTGCTCGAAGAAATGGGCCACCTCCAGGAGGCCATTGACGCCGCGGACGCATGGGACCTCGATTCCCAGCTGGAACAGGCCATGGACGCCCTCCGCTGCCCGCCTGCGGACGCTGACGTGACCCTCCTCTCCGGTGGTGAGCGCCGCCGGGTGGCACTCTGCAAGCTGCTGCTGCAGAAGCCGGACCTCCTGCTGCTGGACGAGCCCACCAACCACCTTGACGCTGAGAGCGTGCTGTGGCTGGAACAGCACCTTTCCAGCTACGCCGGAGCGGTCCTGGCCGTAACCCACGACCGTTACTTCCTCGACCATGTCGCGGAATGGATCGCCGAAGTGGACCGCGGCCACCTGTACCCCTATGAGGGCAACTACTCCACCTACCTGGAGAAGAAGCGCGCCCGCCTTGAAGTCCAGGGCAAGAAGGACGCCAAGCAGGCAAAGCGCCTCACCGAAGAACTCGAGTGGGTCCGCTCCAACGCCAAGGGCCGCCAGACCAAGTCCAAGGCCCGCCTGGCCCGCTACGAGGAAATGGCCGCGGAAGCGGACCGTACCCGCAAGCTCGACTTCGAAGAAATCCAGATCCCGCCGGGACCCCGCCTCGGCGGACTCGTCCTCGAAGCCAAGGACCTGCAGAAGGGTTTCGAGGACCGGACCCTCATCGACGGGCTGTCCTTTACCCTTCCCCGCAACGGCATCGTCGGCGTCATCGGCCCCAACGGTGTTGGCAAGACCACGCTGTTCAAGACCATCGTGGGCCTGGAACCGCTCGACGGCGGCGTCCTGAAGATCGGCGATTCGGTCAAGATCTCCTACGCGGACCAGAGCCGCGGCGGCATCGATCCGAACAAGACCCTGTGGGAAGTGGTGTCAGACGGCCTGGACTACATCCAGGTGGGCCACGTCGAAATGCCTTCGCGTGCCTACGTGGCTGCCTTCGGATTCAAGGGCCCGGACCAGCAGAAGAAGGCCGGGGTGCTCTCCGGTGGTGAGCGCAACCGCCTGAACCTTGCGCTGACCCTTAAGCAGGGCGGAAACCTCCTGCTCCTTGACGAACCCACCAACGACCTCGACGTCGAGACCCTCAGCAGCCTCGAAAACGCGCTGCTGGAATTCCCCGGCTGTGCCGTGGTGGTATCGCACGACCGCTGGTTCCTGGACCGGGTGGCCACCCACATCCTGGCCTACGAAGGTGACGAGGAGAACCCCTCCAAGTGGTACTGGTTCGAGGGCAACTTCGAATCCTACGAGGAGAACAAGGTGGAGCGCCTGGGTCCCGATGCGGCGAAACCGCACCGGGTGACGCACCGCCGCCTCACCCGCGACTGATCAGAACCCGCGGCTCGCCATCACCGCGGCTGATCCGAACTGACTGTTCAGAGTCCTGTTTCAGCAGAAAGGCCGGCGCCCCGTGGCGGGTTCTAGCGGTCGTTGCAACACCCAGAATTTTGGGAGTTGCAAC
>NZ_QAIQ01000040.1 GCF_003061105.1 Arthrobacter sp. HMWF013 | reverse complement strand
CGCTGACGCCGACCCTGGTTGTCGTTGCCCTCGTAGTGGTGGGCTTCATCTTCTTTGCAAATGTCTGGACAGACGTCCTCTGGTACCGGCAGCTCGGCTACTTCGAAGTGTTTGTGACCGAGAACCTCGCCCGGATCGGGATCTTCCTGGCCGGATTCGCGGTGATGTTCCTTGCGGTCTTTTTTGCGATCCGGGTCGCATATCACGCACGGCCTGTCTACGCGCCGGACTCTGAGATCCGCGACAACCTCAACCGTTACCAGGCCCAGCTGGAGCCGGTCCGCCGCGTCGTGATGGTGGGCCTGCCGATCCTGTTCGGCCTTTTTGCCGGAAGCGCGGCGGCCAGCCAGTGGCAGAAGGTGCTGCTGTTCTTCAACCAGGAGCCGTTCGGACAGAAAGACCCGGAATTCGATCTGGACATCAGCTTCTACCTGATGAGCCTGCCGTTCTTCGGCTTCGTGACAGGTTTCCTCATCAGTGTGGTGGTCATTGCCGGTATCGCCGGAATCCTTACGCACTACCTCTACGGCAGCATCAGGCTGATGGAACGCGGTGTGTTCACCAGCCGGGCGGCGCAGATCCACCTCGCTGTGACCGGCGCGGCATTCCTGATCCTGCTGGGCATCAATTTCTGGCTTGACCGTTACGCGGCCCTGCAGAACAACGGCGGGCGCTGGGCGGGCGCGCTGTATACGGACATCAATGCCGTCATCCCCACCAAATCGATCCTCGCGGTGGCTGCCGGCCTGGTAGCCATCCTCTTCATCGTGGCCGCCATCATTGGCCGCTGGCGCCTGCCGGTCATCGGCACGGCGATGCTGGTCATCACCTCCATCCTTGCCGGCGGAGTATACCCGTGGGTCATTCAGCAGTTCCAGGTCCGCCCGTCCGAGCAGACGCTGGAGAAGGATTACATCGAGCGAAACATCAACAACACCCGGGCCGCTTACGGCCTGGACAAGATCCAGGTGGACCGCTACGACGCCACCAACACCGCCACCACTGGCGCGCTCGCCCCGGACGCCCAGACCACGGCCAACATCAGGCTGCTTGACCCCAACCTGATCTCCGATGCGTTTTCCCAGTTGGAGCAGTACCGGCCGTACTACCAGTTCCCGGAAGCGCTGAACGTCGACCGGTACGAGGTGGACGGCAAGATCCAGGACACTGTCATCGCCGTCCGCGAGCTGAATCCGATCAACGTCGCCAGCAACCAGCAGGGCTGGCTCAACCAGCACGTTGTCTACACCCACGGCTACGGCGTAGTGGCTGCCAAGGGAAACAAGTTCACGGTTGACGGGAAGCCCGAATTCCTCCAGTCGGGGATCCCTTCCACCGGTGTCCTCGGCGATGATTCCACGTACCAGCCGCGGATCTACTTCGGCGAAAACTCCCCGGAGTACTCCATTGTGGGCGCTCCCGACGGGGCAGCCCCGCGTGAGCAGGACCGTCCCTCCGGCGAGGGAGAGACCCAGTACACGTTCGATGGCAACGGCGGACCCAACGTGGGGAGCTTCTTCAACAAAGTCCTCTACTCCATCAAGTTCCAGTCCTCGGACCTGCTGCTCTCCGATGGTGTGAACGAAGAGTCCCAGATCCTCTATGACCGGAATCCGCGCGACCGCGTGGAGAAGGTCGCCCCATACCTGACTGTGGACGGCAACGCCTATCCGGCGGTGGTCGACGGCCGCGTCAAGTGGATTGTGGACGGCTACACCACCAGCCAGTACTACCCGTACTCGCAGCAGGAGCAGCTCTCGGCCGCCACCACGGATTCACAGACCACCTCGGGCCGGACGGTTGCCTTGCCCAACAGCTCGGTGAACTACATCAGGAACTCTGTGAAGGCCACCGTTGACGCGTATGACGGCTCAGTGACCCTGTATGCCTGGGACGATCAGGATCCCGTGCTGAAGGCCTGGCAGAAGGTCTTTCCGACGTCCCTGAAGCCTTACTCGGAGATGTCCGGCGATGTCATGAGCCACGTCCGTTACCCGGAGGATCTTTTTAAGGTCCAGCGCGAACTCCTGGGCCGTTACCACGTGACCGAACCCGGGAGTTTCTACCAGGCCAAGGATGTCTGGAGCGTGCCGAACGATCCCACGGTGGACACCGAAGTGAAGCAGCCGCCGTTCTACATGTCGCTGCAGATGCCTGACCAGGAACAGCCCGCGTTCCAGCTCACGTCCTCCTTCATTCCACAGATTGTCAACGGCACCGCCCGGAACGTCCTCTACGGTTTCCTCGCGGCTGACTCTGATGCGGGGAATGAGAAGGGCGTGAAAGCTGAAAGCTACGGCCAGCTGAGGCTCCTCCAGATTCCACCGGAGATCCAGGTTCCCGGGCCGGGCCAGGCCCAGAACAAGTTCAACTCCGATCCCACAGTCTCCCAGGCGCTGAACCTGCTCCGGCAGGGCGCCTCAGAGGTGCTCAACGGTAACCTGCTGACACTTCCGGTGGGCGGCGGCATCCTGTATGTCCAGCCGGTTTACCTGAAATCCACAGGTGAGACTTCATATCCAACGCTGCAGCGCGTCCTGGTGGCCTTCGGTGACAAGGTGGGCTTCGCGCCGACCCTGGATGGAGCCCTGAAGCAGCTGTTCGGCGGTGACTCCGGCGCGCAGGCCGGCGACTCCGACAACACGGGTCAGACACCTCCAGCTCCGGGAGCGCCGCCAGCGGTCAGTGCAGGGGCACAGGCTGACCTGAAGGCCGCGC
>NZ_QAIQ01000412.1 GCF_003061105.1 Arthrobacter sp. HMWF013 | reverse complement strand
ACCCGGTTGGCGTCCGACGGCGCGTGCGTGGTCATCGCGGACCTGAACCTTGAGAACGCCCAGGCCGTCGCCGCGGAACTTGGCGGCGCGGACGTCGCCATCGGTGTTCAGGCCGACGTGACGGACGAGGCCCAGGTCTCCGCCGCGATCGACGCCGCCGTGCTTGCCTTCGGCGGGCTGGACCTGGTGGTCAACAACGCCGGGTTGTCCATCTCCAAGCCGCTGCTGGAAACCACCGAGAAGGACTGGGACCTGCAGCACAACGTCATGGCCAAGGGTTCCTTCCTGGTCTCCAAGGCCGCCGCGAAGGTCATGATCGCCCAGGAAATGGGCGGGGACGTCATCTACATCTCGTCCAAGAACTCCGTCTTCGCCGGGCCGAACAACATCGCCTACTCCGCCACCAAGGCAGACCAGGCCCACCAGGTCCGCCTGCTCGCAGCCGAACTCGGTGAGCACGGCATCCGCGTCAACGGCATCAACCCCGACGGCGTGGTCCGCGGCTCCGGGATCTTCGCCGGCGGCTGGGGCGCCAAGCGCGCCGCGGTCTACGGCGTGGACGAGCAGGAACTGGGCAAGTACTACGCCCAGCGGACCCTGCTCAAGCGCGAAGTCCTGCCCGAACACGTGGCCAACGCCGCCGCGGTCCTCACCAGCGCGGAACTGTCCCACACCACCGGACTCCACATCCCCGTGGACGCCGGTGTGGCAGCAGCCTTCCTGCGATGAGCGAAACAGCAGCACAGGACACCGCCCCGGCCACCGCCGGGGCGGTGTCCGCCGCTGGCCCCTCTGGCCAGGTCTTTGCCGGCAGTGTTTTCGCCGCGGTCGATATTGGCGCGTCCTCCGGCCGGGTCATCCTTGGCCGCGTGAGCAGCCCCGGCGTTGAACTGGAAGTGGTGCACCGGTTCCCCAACGGTGTGGTGGAGCTCGACGGCGGCCTCCGCTGGGATTTCGACGCCCTGTTCGCTGAGGTGCTGAAGGGCCTCGGTGCCGCCGCCACGGCGGCCGCAGCCAGGAACGAAACCATCACCAGCATCGGCATCGACACCTGGGCAGTGGACTATGGCCTGGTCAACGCCAAGGGTGAACTCATCGCCCAGCCGTACAGTTACCGCGATGACCGCAGCCGCGCCGCCGTCGCGCCCGTGCACGAAAAACTGGACCCGGCACGCCTGTACGGCACCACCGGCCTGCAGTTCCTGCAGTTCAATACGCTCTACCAGCTGGCCACCGAGCCTGACCTGGACGGTCTGCAGGCACTCCTGATCCCGGACCTGATCGCCTTCCTCCTGACCGGACAGCGCCGGACAGAATCCACCAACGCCTCCACCACCGGCCTGTTCGATGCGGTGGCGGGGGAGTGGGCCACGGAGTTCCTCAGCGCCTTGGATCTGCCAAAAAAGCTGTTCCCGCCGCTGATCGAACCGGGCGAAACGGTGGGCACCCTGCTGCCGGAGATCGCGTCCCGCGTCGTCCTGCCGGCCCGTACCAAGGTGGTGGCGGTCGGCTCGCACGATACCGCGTCCGCCGTCGCCGCCGTTCCCGCGCAGGAAGGGAACCTGGCCTACATCTCCTCCGGAACCTGGTCCCTCGTGGGGTTGGAGCTGAAACACCCGGTCCTGACCGAGGCCAGCCGGGCAGCGAATTTCACCAACGAACGCGGCGTGGACGGCACCATCCGTTACCTCCGCAACATGGGCGGCCTCTGGCTGCTCAGTGAATGCCAGCGGACCTGGGCAGCGGAAGGCTTCACCCCGGAACTGACGGCCCTGCTGACAGCTGCCGCAGCGCTGCCGTCAGGCGGGCCGCAGATCAATCCGGACGATCCCTATTTCATCGCCCCGGACAACATGCCCGAGCGGATCCGCTCCGCGGTCCGCCGTACCGGGGACCTCCTCCCGGACGACCCGGCGGCCATCACCCGCTGCATCATGGACAGCCTCGCGGCCGGCTACGCCCGCACCATCCGGGACGCCGAACGCCTCGCCGACCAGGCAGTGGACGTGGTCCACGTGGTGGGCGGCGGCTCGCAGAACCGGCTCCTCTGCCAGCTCACGGCGGACGCTACGGGTAAACGCGTGGTGGCAGGGCCCGTTGAGGCCACGGCACTGGGCAACATCCTGGTCCAGGCGCGCGCGGCCGGGCAGCTCACGGGAGGGCTCAGGGACTTGCGGCGGCTGGTGGTCAACAGCCACGCCCTGCAGACGTTCACCCCGCAGCTCGCCCGGCTTTAGACTCTTTTCGTCTCCAGAAAGGACCCGCCCGCCCGATGCCACTCTTTGACCTGCCCCTTGACCAACTCCGCGGTTATACCTCAGCCGTCACCCCACCCGCTGATCTGCAGGCTTTCTGGGACGCCACCCTTGAGGAAGCCCGCGCGTTCCCGCTCGAAGCCACTTTTGAGCCGGTGGAGAACTACCTGGCTGTCATCGACACGTTCGACGTCACGTTCAACGGCTACGGCGG
>NZ_QAIQ01000411.1 GCF_003061105.1 Arthrobacter sp. HMWF013 | reverse complement strand
GTCAACGCCGGCCAGCGCGGTAGACCGCCAGACGGCCTGGACGTCCCCAAAACGAGCTGGCCGGCGTTGACGCCGCGCGCGAACTGAAGCAACGCCGTCGGGATCTCCTCCCCGCCGATGGCGTGGAAAATGCCGCCGGCGCCGAGTGTCACCGCGCGCAGCCGGTCGAGTTCCTTGGAGGAGGGCACAGCCCGTGCGGCGGTGGTGCGGACGTGGACCACGTGCAGCTCCCCGCCGGCGGACAGCATCCGTGCGGCCCGGCGGATCAGGGCCTCGTCCCCGGCGTGCCCGCTGATTCCGACGACGATCCGCTCCCCGGCGGATGTGCTGCTTTCTGGTGACATGACTCCATTGTTCACTCGTTACGTCCCCGGAACGGCGGGAATGGGCTTACCCGTAACCTACCCGTCAGTAGTGTTGCGTGGGTCACATTGGGTGCTTACTCTGGTCGAGGCTCATGCAAGCGGGCCATGCAAGGGCTGCAGCGTCGCAGCCGATGCCGGGGAAGGCTTTACACCGTGAATTCCAAACTCAACATTCTTGTCCGCGTGGATCTCGACCACGCCCGTGCCCAGGTTGTCGCCAAGGGCCACATCACCGTACACAGCGTCCAGGCCCTTTACGTTGTGGTCAAACGCGCCAACTCGCTGAAGCAGGGTCTCGACCTGGAGCTGGACATCACCCACGCGCTCGTTGATGACGCGGCACTCGAGCAGCTCCGGGACTGCTCCCGCACCCACCACCTTCCGGTGAAAATTGATCCGCAGCAGATGCCGTGCAACGTCAGTGTCCTGGCCCCGCGCGTCCCTGCCGCAGCCGGAGCAGCACTTATCGCAGCCTAGTTTCAAGTGGCGGCAGCAGCCGTACCATTCAGGTATGAAGATTGCAGTCGCCGGGGGAACCGGAACAGTGGGGCGGCACGTGGTCCGCGTTGCGCGTGAACGGGGCCACGAGGTGGTCAGCCTGTCGCGCCGAGAGGGCGTCAACCTGATCACCGGAAAGGGCCTCAACGAAGCCCTGCAAAATGTGGACACCGTTATTGACGTGTCAGGCATCCGGGAACTGACCACCAAGAAAAACGTGGACTTCTTCACCACCAGCACGCAGAATCTGCTGGCAGCAGAGAAAAAGGCCGGGACCAAGCACCATATTGCGCTCTCGATCGTGGGCATCCACCTGGCGAAATCAGGCCTGTACGCCGGTAAGCTGGCGCAGGAGGAAGCCGTCCGGCACGGCGATGTGCGCTGGACCATCCTGCGGGCCACCCAGTTCCATGAATTTGTTCCGATGACCCTCGGGTACACCTCTGCAGGACCGCTCGCGCTGGTGCCGCGGATGCTGATGCAGCCGGTGGCGGCAGCGGAAGTGGCCGAGGCGCTGGTGGATGCGGCGGAGGCAGGACCGAAGGGACGCCTCCCCGATTTGGGCGGCCCCGGCAAGGAGAGGCTCGCGGACCTGGTCCGCGCCTACCTCCGGAAGACGGGGAAAAAGAAGCTCATCGTGCAGGTCCCGGTCCCGGGGCCCATGGGGAAAGCCATGCGCAGCGGTGACCTGATCCCGGAACCGGGTGCCGCCGTCGGCCGCCAGACCTTTGCACAGTGGCTGGAGTCGACGGACATCAGGCACTGAACAAGAGCTTTGGGCGCCCGGCGGACGCCACCGCCCGTCATCGGGCTGAGCGACTGCCCCGAAGCAGCTTGCTCGATTTTCTACTACTAGGTCCCCGGCTACGGAATCTTTTTGCCATCGCAGGTTGGCTTTGTATTACCGAATCAGATCTTTGCAGGAGTACGTCCTCAACGGATCCACGGTCGGCGGACACTTGTCCGAGATCGTCAGGGCCAGGAACGCTTAGCGGCGCGGGGATGGTTTCCGGATCGAGCTGATGCAGCCACGACTGAAGCGCCCGACCGCGCTCGGCATTTTCCTCTGCGAGGGTTTTGCGCCCGGGGGCCGCCTCCGGCCAGTACCGCGGACGGTACTGGTGCCAATCAGACAGGCCCTTCCCGGCGAGCTTCATGGACAGTGATCCAACCACGATGCCGCCGATCACGGTCAATGCCCAGTTACCGGCGATGTCGACACCCACCATGCCCGTTTCCTGCGCCATGGCCAACACAACACCGAGGGCAAGGAAGACCAGGACTGCAGTGGCAAGCTCTCTGGGTGCCTCCGTCGCCTTCGAGAAATCTTCTGTGTTGTATTTTCGGCATGCCCAGGCCAGAAAAAATCCGCACCACGAAGCCACCAGCGGGATCGTCGCGGTGAGTGCAACGGGCCCAGTGCCCGTGCTGCCATCTGTAATTGCCATGAACCAGAGAAATGCAACGCCCGCCGTAGTACTGATTGCTGCCAGCCCGAAGAGAAATAGGTTTTGACGACCTCGTTTCATCAGCCCTTCACGGAGAAATAGCACGCAAATGAAGGCGACGAAAAATGGCGGTATGAGTATTCCCATCAGCAGACCAACGGGAACCACAGTTGGGAGCGCGAGCATCAGAGCAATGACGACCATAAGCAGAACCACCCATCGCCGGGTAGCGCTGACCAGGACATAGTCGGGCACTTTGTCCCGCCACGTATGGACTGCGTCGAGCCAGTCAAACAGCCTCACCGATCCGAGGACCCGATGCTCCGCGCGAGTCCCCTCGGACAATTTTGTGTCACCCGTTTCTGGCACCGACTGGTTCAGACGTTGTCCGCTCATGAATAAGTCATAACATCCAGCGGGGGGCTTTCGCCCTAAGTGGGGCACATTGCGGCCGCAGGGAATCAATTTCGGTTCCGGAGGCGGCGTGTCCGTGTCGAAGTGCCCCACGACGGCGCCGCCACCTAGAAGAGCAACGCGGGGTCACTCCCGGCCCAATAAACGGCTCGGGAGGGGCGATAAGTGACCCCGCGTTGCAACAAGAAGGCAGGAAAGACCGCTACCGGTACCCGTCCACAATCGCCGCAGCGATCTCCTTGTACGCGCGCCGGGTCTCGGGCCGGAGGACGTCCAGGGTGACCAGGTCGCCGTCGGCCACGCCGCGGTCGTGCGGGACGGCGATGAGCTGGCGGCAGATCCCGGCCAGGTGCTCCTCGATGGCGTCCTTGTCCACGCGGGAGGAGACCTCGTCCTTGTCCGTGATGACCACAATGGCGTTCCGGGCCAGGTCCTCGTAGCCGTGGCTGGCGAGCCAGTGGAGGGTGCTGCGGGCGCGCTTCGCCCCCGACACCGCGTAGCCGGCGGCGATCACCAGGTTGTCCGCGGACTGCAGGATCCCGCTCATGGCGTTGTGGGTCACGCCGGTGCCGCAGTCGGTCAGGGCCACGGAGTAGTAGTTGGAGATCAGCTTGCGGATCCGCAGGTACTCGGCGGCGGTGAGCGAGTCCGAGACCTCCGGGTCCTGCTCCCCCGCGATCAGGTGCAGCCGGCCGGCGTGGTGCATGTAGCGGGCCAGCGCCGTGAGCGAGTCGATGGATTCGATGTTGTTGAGCAGGTCCGTGATGGTGCGCGGGCTGGACTGCTGGTAGATCCCCTCGCCCAGGGCGCGTTCCACGAGGTCGCCGGAGTCCGGGTTCGCATCGATGGCGCAGGGCGCGTCGCCGCGGAATTCGGCCAGGGTCAGGCCCACGCCCACTGTGGTGGAGGTCTTGCCGATGCCGCCTTTGAGGCTCAGCACCGCGGTGTTGTAGCTGCCCTGCAGCTGGCGGGAGATGCGCTTGCCCAGCTCGTCCTCGTCGCGCTGCTTGGCGCCGGGCCCCATGTTCCAGGCCCCGCCGGTCATGTTGTAGACGGCGCCGCGGACCCCGCCCACCGGCCGTGGCTTCTGCTCTTTGACGAACAGGCCCGGCGAGCTGATGAAGTCGGGCATGGGGCTGTCGGCGATGACGTCCGCCGCGGTGGGCCGGACCCGCCGGAACGCGGGCGCTTCCTCTGTAACGGAC
>NZ_QAIQ01000410.1 GCF_003061105.1 Arthrobacter sp. HMWF013 | reverse complement strand
CCCGGCCTGATCAGGCTGTCCGTGGGGATCGAGGACGTTGATGACCTCATCGCGGACCTCGACAGGGCCTTCCGCGTCCTGCGTGGGGAAAACCCGCCTCCTTTGCGCAGCCGCGGTGAAGCCGCCGCCCCCACCCAGGCGGACGGGCTGTGAGCGTGGCCGAGCGGACCCCGGAAAGCCCGGTGACGCCGTCGAACCCTGCCTCCATTGTGACCACCTCCTCCATCCGGGCGGCGATCGCACCGGTCCTCGACCGGCTGCGTGCGACTTCCGCGCAGCGTGACGCCGACCGGACGCACCCGTTCGCGGAGATCCGCGGCCTTGCCGAGGCCGGCATCCTCCGATACCGCGTCCCGCACGAAGATGGCGGCGCGGGGGCAACCATCCGCGAACTCGCCGAGCTTGTTGTGGATATCGCGGCGGCGGACTCCAACGTGGCCCAAGCCCTGCGGCCCGGCTTTCTCGTGGCCGACGGCCTGGCCACCGGCACCCTTTCCGGGGTGAAGCATGACCGCACGCTGGCCCGTGTCCTGGCCGGGGACCTGTTCGCCGGAACCCGCAATGAAGCCACAGGCAAGCCCGGCCAGATCTCCACCCGACTCACCCGCGACAGCTCCGGTCTCCGGGTCACCGGCGAAAAGTTCTACAGCACAGGCGCTCTGCACGCCCGCTGGTTCTCCGGTAATGCCGTGGACGATGACGGCGGTGTGGTCACCTTCACTGTTCCCACCGACAGCGAAGGCGTCGTACTGATCGACGATTTCGATGCTGTCGGGCAGCGCCTCACGGCCAGCGGCACCACCCGCTTGGACGGCGTCCTGGTGGACCCCGAAGAGGTGGAGGCGGTCAGCGCGCAGAGCGGACATCCGCATGGGTCCCTGGCCCACCTCATTCTGGCTGCCACCCTCGCCGGGATCGCCGAGGCTGCACAAAACGACGCCGTCCGCCTGGTCCGCGGAGTGACCCGCCCGATCAAACATTCCACCGCCGTTCGCAGCGCCGACGATCCCTACGTCCGCCTCACGGTGGGCCGAATCGCCGCCGCGGCGTTCACCGCACGTGCACAGGTAATCAGCGCCGCTGAACAGCTGGACGCCTACTGGGCCGGGCCGCGTGACCCTCTCGGGGTGCAGGCCACCATCGCGGTCGCCGAAGCTTACGTGGGAGCCGGCGAACAGGCCCTCGCAGCCGGCGAACTGCTGTTCGACGTCGGTGGCGGGACACTCACCCGCCGCGAACACAACCTGGACCGGCACTGGCGCAACGCCCGGACGGTGGCCAACCACAACCCCCGAGGCTGGAAATCGGCCGTCGTGGGCGGTTGGTTAGTGGCCGACGAGCCGCCCCCTGCCAACGGCCTGTTCTGACGCCCGTTACCTGCCGCAACCACCCATAACTTGAGGAGAACAAATGACTGAAGCATCCACACCCCCGACTGCCGATTACGGCTATCTTGGCCGCAGCGGTGTCCGGGTAAGCCGGCTCACGCTAGGCACCATGAACTTCGGCAGCCCCACCGAGCGCCCCGAGTCACTGGAGATCATCCGCGCAGCATTGGACGCCGGAATCAACACCATTGACACTGCTGACGCCTACAACCAGGGCCGCAGCGAGGAGATCGTGGGCGAGGCCATCGCCGGCCGGCGCAGCGAAGTAGTGCTGGCCACCAAGTTCCACGGCCAAATCGGAGACAACCCGCTGCACGCCGGCAACTCGCGACGGTGGATCTTCGAAGCTGTGGAAGGCAGCCTGCGCCGGCTTGGCACGGACTACATCGACCTTTACCAGGCACACCGCCCCGATCCGCACACCGACCTGCTCGAAACTATCACCGCGTTGGATGACCTGGTCCGGCAGGGCAAAATCCGTTACTACGGCACCAGCACCTTCAGCGTCGACCAGGTGGTGGAGGCCCAGCTGCTGGCCCGCCAGCACCACCTCACCCCGCCGCTGACCGAACAGGTCCCGTACTCGGCGCTGATCCGGCTGGTGGAACGGACCACGCTGCCGGTCGCCCGCAAGTACGGGCTGGGCGTCCTCAGTTACGGACCGCTGGCCGCGGGCTGGCTCAACGGCGCCTACCGCGCGGGCCAGCCGCAGCCAGACTCCGTTCGTGCGGCCCGTGTCTGGGAGGGCAGGTTTGACGTCGCCGCCCCGGAGAACGCACTGAAGTTCGCCGCCGCGGAGCAGCTCGGCACAATTGCGGACGCCGCGGGGATCAGCGTCCCGGATCTTGCATTGGCCTTCGCCCTGAACCACCCCGCCATTTCATCGGTGATCATCGGCCCGCGCACCCGCGAGCACCTGGACGCCTACCTGAAGTCCGCGGCCACCATCCTCAGTGACAGTGTCCTGGACCAGATCGACAAGGCTGTGGCTCCCGGGACCACGTTCCTTGAACGCGACAACGGCCGCATCCCCGGCGAGCTGACCCCGGCGGGTTTGCGCCGAAGCCGGTGACAGACGCCGTCGTCCTCCATTTCCCAACAGCCAGAAAGGCACCTCCCTTGACGTATCAGCCCTCCGAAACCCGCCACGGCAACCTGAACTGGCGCCGGGCCGGCACCAGTGGCCTGACCCTGCCCGAATTCTCGTTCGGCTTGTGGCAGAAGTTCGGCGACCGCACACCTTACGAAACGCAACGCGAAATCCTGCTCGCAGCGTTCGACGCAGGCATCACCCACTTCGACATCGCCAACCGCTACGGCCCTCCGGCCCGCGCCGCCGAAAAGAACTTCGGCCGGCTCCTCCGCGAGGACCTGGCAGCCTGGCGCGAGGAAATCGTGATCTCCACGAAGGCCGGCAACCCCATCAGCGCCAGCCCCTACCACCGGGGCGGCTCCCGCAAGAACCTGCTCCAGAGCCTGGACCACAGCCTCAAGGACCTCGGCGTGGACTACGTGGACGTGTTCTACTCCCACAGCCCGGACCTCGCCGTTCCCCTGGAGGAAACGGTAGGCGCACTGGTCAGCGCCGTCCACTCCGGCAAAGCGCTCTACGTGGGCATCTCGAACTACTCCAAGGAACGCGCGCACCAGGCAGCTGTCCTGCTCAAGGAAGCCGGGGTGCCGCTGGTCCTGCACCAGCCCAGGTACTCCATCTTCGACCGCCGGGTGGAGATCGAGGACATCCTGGGGCAGTCGGCCGCAGACGGCGTCGGCCTGATCACCTACTCGCCGCTTGCCCAGGGGCTGCTGACGGACAAGTACCTCGACGGAGGCGTGCCGGCAGGTGCCCGCGCAGAAAACAGCGATTTTCTGTCGGTGGACGACATCACCGACGAGTACCGCTCACGGGTCAGCGCACTGAACGATCTTGCCCGTGAGCGCGGCCAGTCCTTGGCCCAGCTCGCACTGCAGTGGGTGCTGCGCCGGCCCGAGGTTACCACGGCGCTGATCGGCGCCAGCTCCGTGGAACAGCTGCACCACAACCTCCAAGCTCCCGGTTTTGCCGCACTGACAGATGAAGAGCTCAAGATCATCGACGCGCACGGCGTGCACGGCACCGGGCTGCGGACCAAATGAGTACGCTGGGCGGTGGCGGCGGGCAGGGTGCCCTGGCCGGGAAGAAGCTGGGGTTCCTGCTCCATCTGGACAGCGACCTTAGCCCGGCCGAATCCTACCGGCAGGCCATTGAGCTGTTCGGGTGGGCGGAGGAGCTGGGATACGACTCCGGCTGGGTCATCCAGCGGCACTTCCGCCAAGGCAACGAGCACGTGGCGTCACCCCTGCTGCTCCTGGCCGCCATCGCCCAGCACACCAGCCGCATCCGCCTGGGTACCGGCGTCCTGGTGCTTCCTTTGGAGGACCCGCTCAAGGTGGCAGAAGATGCGGCCACCCTGGACATCCTCTCCGGCGGACGGCTGGAACTCGGCATTGGAGCCGGCCCCTTCCCCGGCGCCTGGGAGGCCTTCGGCCAGAACCTGGAGAACCGCCACCAGGCCTGGGAACACAGCGTGAACCGGCTGCACGCGATCCTCGAAGGCCAGCCGGTCAACAGTCTCGGGGAAATGCTGCATCCGCCCGGAGGCGGTGTCCGCGGCAGGATCTGGCAGGCAACCTCCAGCGCCCCGGAGCATGCCCTCACCCAGGCCCGGGCCGCGGGTGCAGCCGGCGACGGCCTGCAGCTGTCCCGGGCAACGGACTGGAACCGGCAACAAAGCCCGGAGGCTCAGGCAGCCCTGGTGGACGCCTACCGGTCCGCGCTGCCGGCCGGTGCCGAACCCCGCGTGCTGGTATCCCGGGCCGTCTACCCGGACCGGACCCGGGAGCAGGCCCTCTCGAAACTGGTCGACGGTGCACGGCGCTGGCAAAGCTGGTTCGGAGCGCTCGGTCGCACCGATGTCAACGACGTGACCCCCGAGGAGTACCTGGTGCGGGACCACACCCGCTTCGGTCCGGCGGCGGACATCGCGGCCGGCCTTGCCGCCGACGCGGGAGTGGCAGCAGCAACCGAGCTCCTGGTCAGTTTTCCGCCGGCAGTCCCGGTGCTGGAGGAACACCGCCGCCTCCTCGAAGCCACAGCAACCGGTGTGGCAGCCCGGCTCGGCTGGCAGCCGGCGGGCGGCTCCCCGGTATCGGTGCTCGAATCCGTTGCGGCCGGTGTCCGATGAGCACCTTCCATCTGAACCTTTCCCTGATGACGCCCGGCCACTTCCGGGGCGCCTGGCGCCTGCCCGGCCGGGACCCGCTGGCATGGGTGGACGTGAACCGGTACCGCGAACTTGCCCGCATCGCCGAAGAGGCGAAGATCCACGCAGTCTTCCTGGGTGATTCACCCGGACTGGGCGGCTCCATAGCCGCCCATCCCGAGTCGGGGCTGGAACCCACCGTCCTTTTTGCGGACGTGCTGGCAGGCACCAAACACCTGGGCGCCATCGCCACTAGCAGCAGCACCTACAACAGCCCGTACAACCTGGCCCGCCGCTACCTCGCCTTAGACCATGTGACTGGCGGACGGTCGGCGTTCAACGTGGTGACTACCTTCGCGCCGCACTCGGCGGCCGCGTTCGGGTATCCCACGGCGCCGGAGAAGGCCCAGCGCTACCGCAGGGCTGACGAGTTCGCCCGCGTAGTCCTGTCCCTCTGGGATGGCTGGGACGACGGCGCCGTGGTGGGCGATCCTGTGAGCGGACGCTTCGTGGACCCGTCCCGCATCGAACGGGTGGAACACGAGGGGGAGTTCTTCCGCGTCAGCGGTGCCCTTTCGGTGCCGCCGTCGCCGCAACGCCGCCCCGTGCTGGTGCAGGCCGGCGGCTCGCCGGGCGGCCTTGAGCTCGCCGCGAACTGGGCAGATGTGGTGTTCACCGCGGGCCAGGATCTCAATGAGGCAGTGGCGTTCCGGGCAGACACCAAGCGGCGCGCAGCCGAAGCCGGGCGGGACCCCGGCCAGATCCTCACGTCCCTGGGAGTGATCGTCCTGGTGGCTGACACCGATGAGGAGGTGCGCCGCCGCATCGATGAACTGGTGAACACCACAGACCTGCAGGCCGCGGCAACCGGGGTGGCTGCCCAGCTGGGCCTGGAGGCAGATACCCTGGACCCGGACTCCCTGATCACCATCGAAGCCCTGGAAAGCGCACCGCACCCGCCGGCGTCAGCCGGCTTCTTCCGGAGCACCCGTGCGCTCATTGCCGCCGGACCCCGGACTGTCCGCGACTTGGTCACCCGCTCGGGCGGAGGCGCCGGACACCGGCTCTTGGCCGGCACCCCGGAACAGATCGCCGACAACCTTGAGGGCTGGTTCCGGGCCGGGGCAGCGGACGGCTTCACCATCATGCCCGCGGACACCGCCGTGGACTTCGAAGGGTTCGCCCGCCAGGTGGTGCCCCTCCTGCAAAGCCGCGGACTGTTCCAGCAGGACTACGCCGGAACCACCCTGCGCGAGAACCTCGGCCTCGCCCCGCTGGTGCCCGGCACGGACCGGCAGCGGGCCACCGCCCATCCAACCACCAACGCCAAGGAGGGATGATTCCCGTGCTCGGATATGTCCTGTCCAAATTGGGCCGCGCGCTGTTCGTTGTCTGGGCCGCGTTCACCATCACGTTCATCCTGCTGTTCGTTTTCCCGGCCAACCCGGTGGACCTCCTCTTTGATCCTGCGGAATTGAACACCATTCCGCAGGAAGTCCGGGACCAGGTAGCCGCGCAGTACGGCTTCAACCAGCCGGTGTTCGTCCAGTACCTGGAACGGCTCAGCCAGGCCGCCATCGGCAACTTTGGAAACTCCGTGGGGTCCGGGCGCCGGGTGTCCGATTCTCTCCTGGAAGTCCTGCCGAACACACTGATCCTGGCCGCGGGCTCATTGGTCCTGGCCGTGCTGATCGGCTTTGCCATTGCACTGCTGGCCACCGGAACGCGTCGGCCGTGGCTGCGCCATCTGGTGGAATCGTTGCCCTCGGCGTCGGTGTCCATTCCGGTGTTTATGTTCGCCATCCTGCTGCTCCAAATTTTCTCCTTCACGCTCGGCTGGTTCCCCGCCTTCGGGGACCAGGGCTGGCAAAGCCTGGTGCTGCCCGTCATCACCCTGGCCGTCCCCGTCTCGGGTCCCATCGCGCAGCTACTGGTGCGCAGTTTTGCCGAGGAATTCCAGGCCGGCTACGTCACCACCAGCTACGCCAAGGGAGCCACCCGCGGCGGCATCATCATCGGTGACGTATTCCGCAACGCGAGCCTGCCCGCCCTGACCATCGCCGGGATCACCTTCGGGAACCTCATCGCCGGCGCCGTCATTACCGAAACGGTCTTCGCACGCTCCGGGGTAGGCCGGCTCACGCAATCAGCCATCAACACCCTGGACGTGCCCCTGGTGCAGGGAATCATCGTGTTCGTGGCGGCCAGTTTCGCGCTCATCAACCTCTTGGTCGACCTGATCTACCCACTGCTCGATCCGCGGCTGAGGGCAACCCTCACCGCCCAACCCGTCCGTACAGCGTGAGGCAGCCATGACCATCCAACTCCACGCACCCGAAACCGCAACCTCCGCACCGTTCACGTCGACTCCCAGTGCCCTGGCCCGCTCAGCGGGTGCACTGCTGGCAGACATCAGCCGCCAGCCGGTGCTGGTGCTTGCCTGGATCGTGGTGCTCATCGCTCTGGGCTGGGCCATCGCACCCGGGCTGTTCACCCAGAGCAGCCCCTACGAGGGAGACCCGGCCCTGAGCTTCACCCCGCCCAGCGCCGAGCATCCTTTCGGCACCGACCGCCTGGGCCGGGACCTGCTGGCACGCTCCATCTACGGGGCGGGCACCACCCTCACCGCGACCCTGGTGGCGGTGCTCATCGCGTTCGGCATCGGCTCCATCGTTGGCCTGGTCGCCGGCTACTTCGGGCGCTGGGCGGACACCGCCTTCATGCGCGTGATCGACGTGTTCCTCTCCATCCCCAGCCTGCTGCTGGCCATGGTGATCGTCTCAGTCCTTGGCTACTCCACCCACAACATCGCCATCGCCGTGGGAATCTCATCCATCGCGTCCTTTGCCCGCGTCATGCGCTCGGAGGTGATCAGCGTCGTGACCCGGGACTACGTCCGTGCAGCCTACGGGCTCGGCGTCGGCCGACTCACCGTAGTACTCCGGCACGTGGTGCCCAACGCACTGAATTCGGTGCTCGCCCTCGCCGCACTGGAGGTCGGAACATCCATCCTCGCCGTGGCCTCCCTGGGCTTCCTCGGTTATGGCGCGCCGCCGCCCGAACCCGAATGGGGGCTGCTGGTGGCCGAAGGCCGCGACTATTTGGCCGTACACCCCTGGATCTCCATCCTGCCGGGCACCGCACTTGCCCTTGTTGTCATCGCCACCCACCGCATCAGCACCTCCCTCAGGAAGGACCAACGACGATGAGCGCCACCATCATTGAAGAGATCGTCCGCGAGCAGGCCGAAGCCGAGCCGCTGCTGCGGATCACCGACCTGTCCATCGATTACCGCGATCGACGGCGGTCCTGGACTCCCGCCGTCGAGCGCGTCAACGTGGAGGTCAGGCAGGGAGAGGTGGTCACCTTGGTGGGCGAGTCCGGATCAGGGAAAACCACCCTCATTCAGGGCGCGCTGGGCCTGTTGCCGCCTTCCGCGCGCATCCGTTCCGGCTCCATCGCCTACTCGGGTGTGGACGTGACCGGCTGGCCGGACCAGCGCCTGGCCCGGGTGCGTGGTAACTATGTGGGGTTCATCCCGCAGGATCCCAACACGTCCCTGAACCCGGTCAAGCGGATCGGGCAGCAGGTGGTTGAAGCAGTCCGTTTCAACGAACCCGAGCCCACGGACCGGGACCGGCACCGGACTGCCGCGCTGGAGAGCCTCCGGACAGCGGGGCTCAAGGACGCCGAACGCGTCTTCAGCCAGTACCCCCACGAACTCAGCGGCGGCATGAAGCAGCGCGCCCTGATCGCCATAGCCCTCGCCGGCAAGCCGAAGATCATCGTGGCCGACGAGCCCACCAGCGCCCTGGACGTGACCGTGCAGCGGGTGATCCTCGACCACCTGGAGAACCTCCGCCAGCAGTTGGGCCTCGGCATCCTGCTGGTCACCCACGATCTTGGGGTCGCGCTGGACCGCTCTGACCGCATCCTGGTGATGCAGAGCGGGCAGATCGTGGAGGAAGGCCCTGTCCGGCAGTTGCTGGCAGCACCCGGAAATGACTACACCCGACGGCTGCTCGATGCCGCCCCGGCCCGTCACGCCGAACGGCTCCAGCCCAGCCATGAAGCTCAGCACGGCGGCAGAGCGGAGACCGGTTCGGCTGCAGCCGCGGAGCCCGTGCTGCGGGCGGCGTCCCTGACCAAGGCGTACATCACCCGGAAGGGCCGCACCAGCACCCCGTTCCTTGCCCTCGCCGATGCGGACCTCACCGTCCGGACCGGGACCACGCACGCCATTGTGGGCGAATCCGGTGCCGGGAAATCAACACTCGCCGGCATTCTGGCCGGGTTCATCCCAACCGACGGCGGCAGTGTCCTCCTGGGAGACCATGAAGTGACCGGGGCTAGGCACGCCCAACTCCGGGAGCTGCGCCGCGACCTGCAGTTCGTCTTCCAGAACCCCTACACATCGCTTGATCCGCGCTACACCGTGGGCAGGATCATCGCCGAACCCCTCCGCGCGTTCAAAGCCACGCGAACCCGGGAGGAGCTGGCCGGGCGGGTCAGCGAACTCCTGCAGGCCGTATCGCTGAACGACAGTTACCTGAACCGCCTGCCCGCGCAGCTCTCGGGCGGGCAGCGGCAGCGCGTCGCCATCGCCCGGGCCCTCGCGCTCAATCCGAAGGTCCTGGTCCTCGACGAGGCCGTCAGCGCCCTCGACGTCTCCGTCCAGGCCCAGATCCTCCAGCTCCTGGTGGACCTGCAGGCAAAGCTCGGGCTGAGCTACGTTTTTGTCACCCACGACCTGGGCGTGGTCCGGCTCATCGCCGACGACGTGACAGTCATGAAGGACGGGCGCGTGGTGGAAAGCGGACCTGCAGCGCGGGTGCTGAACGCGCCCCAGCATGACTACACGCGCACACTCCTCGAAGCCATCCCGGGAACGCACGTCAAGGGGGCTGCCGCATGACCGGCACCATCCAGCTCCTTGCCCTGCTCGGCGACCTTCCGGCCCGGCTCGCAGCCGGGGATCCGGACCTCGTCCGTCCCCTTGCATCGGTGACGGGCACCCTCGGCGCCGCACTCGTTGCAGGCGCAGAGGGCCGCCCTGCCCGGCATGACCCTGCGGCGTTGGCCACGGCGCTCAGTGTGCGGTTGCCTGGCTGGCCCGTTGTGTCCTTCTCGGACGGGCGCGGCGACCACCCCTACAACACGGCGCGTAGGTTCCTGTCCGTGGACCATCTCAGCGGTGGCCGGAGCGGCGTGCTGTTCCAGACCGGGGGAGCGCGGGCGCAGCACACGGCCGAACGTATCCAGGTGGTCCGGGCCCTCTGGAACAGCTGGCCGCTTGACTCGCTGGTAGCGGACCGGGATACAGGCGTGTACGCGCACACCGATGAGATCCGGGAGATTGACCACCAAGGAGCGGACTTCAGGGTGCACGGCGCGCTCAACACACCCAGCAGCATCCAGGGCGAACCGGTGTCACTCTGGCATGTCTCCACCGCGGAGGAGCTCGACGCGGCGCACGGGCTGGTGGACCTGGTGGTCCTGGATGATCCGGACCTCCTGCACCGTTGGCGTGCGTCCGAAGCGGAAGCGAGGCCGGGCCTGGTCGCCGCAGGCATTGTTCACGGTGGGGAAGCCGCAGCTGAGCTCGTTTCGGTCAGTACAACCGCCGAACTTTTCGAGGCAGTTGCAACGCTTCCACCGGCGCCGCTTCCGCCGGGACTTCCAGCAGGGGAGCACGGGCGTGCGGCTCCGACGCTCCGGGCATTGTTCGGCTTGCCCCCGCGAAGCTTCGACCTGTCCAGCAAACCTCTCGCCTTTGGAGCCTCCCGTGCCTGACCGCAGCGACCACCTCACCCTCAACGTCAACCTCCAGGCCTTTGGCCAGCGTCCGTCCGCGTGGCAGTTCAGCACCGGCAACCCTGCTGCCCTCGTGGAGCCGGACCACTGGATTGCGTCGGCACGCGCGGCTGAACGCGGGCTGCTGGATGCGGTGTTCTTCGCCGACCAGCCGGCTCTGCACAACCCCAACCCGCGACCGGGTAACCCCCTTGAGCCCATCACCCTCGCTTCGCTGATAACCAGCGCCACCGATCACGTGGGGGTTATCGGTTCGGCGTCCACCACATACAACGATCCCGTGGAGTTGGCCGAGCGGCTCCTGAGCGCCGATGCGCTCTCCGGCGGCCGACTGGGGTGGAATGTAGTGACCACGTACAACAAGGCGGTGTCGGCGAACTTCGGGCTCCCGGAGGCCCCGGGCAGGCAGGAGCGATACCGCCGGGCGGGTGAGTTTGTTGACGCCGTCAAGGCCGTATGGGCCGCGGCAGCGGGGGACGGCAAGTACCTGCACCACGGCGAGTTCTTCCAGCTTGAAGGGACCACCGCTCTTGGACCTTCCGCCCAGGGAAGCCCGGTGATTTTCCAGGCCGGCGGCAGTGAGCAGGGTCGCGATCTGGCCGCCCGGCACGCCGAGGGCGTGTTTGCCGTCGAACTCACCCTGCCCCGCGCCGTCGAGAATTACGCTGACCTTAAACGTCGGGCCGCCGCTGCGGGGCGGCATGCGGGCGTGCCCCGGATTACGCCGGGGTTGTCGTTGGTGATCGGCAGCACCGTGGCCGAGGCGCGGGCAAGGTTCGACGAGTTCGAAGCCCTGGTACCGGACAACTATGCCCTGCGGTCGCTGAGCAGCGTGATCGCCCATGATGCCAGCACCCTGGCTCTCGACGAACCCATCCCAGCCAAGATTCTGGATAAGCCCTGGGACCCTGACACCCACCCCACCTCCACCGGTTACCGCCTGACGTTCCTCGACTGGATCCAGGAACGCCGGCACCAGAGCCTCCGCGAGGTTCTGCGCGACTTTGGCGGCTATGGCTCCCGGATCATTATCGGCACGCCGGAGCAGATCGCGGACGACATGGAACTCTGGTTCCGCTCCTTCGCGGCCGACGGCTTCAACCTGATGATCGACCAGTTCCCGGACGGCCTGCACACCTTCGCCGACCACGTGGTGCCGCTTCTGCAGCGCAAGGGCATCCACAAGCGCGAATACGGGGCGTCCACGTTGCGTGACGGGATCGGGGCAGGCCTAGCCCTGGATCTGGTGGGCTGACGCCAGGCGCGACGCGCGCTCACTAGTGGCGGCTTTTGAAGCGGTGCGGACTCGCTGCTTCGGCCGCCGTACTTATGCCAAGGCAGCGAGCTGGGCGGCGCGCACGGCTTCGGTCTGGGCCTGCACCAGGAGGAAGTGGGCGCTGCGCAGGTAGTACTGGGCGGAATCGTTACCTTGCAAAGACCGGCCGGCGCGCGCCACAAAAAGGGCCCGGGAAACGGTGTGCAGGGCTTCACCGGCCTGGACGCGGATCCGGAGTCGTTCCTCGTAATGCTCTGCGGTGTCCGG
>NZ_QAIQ01000409.1 GCF_003061105.1 Arthrobacter sp. HMWF013 | reverse complement strand
GGCCGACGACGCCTCCATCACCGCCCTGGTCAGCCAGGTCACCGGCCGTCCCCTCTCAGCCAGCGGCCAGGCGACCGACGGCCGGAAACTTGGTGTGGCCGTGGCCCGCAATTCCGAAGTAGTACCCCGCAGCCAGTGGTTCGTCACAGCGCTCGCCGAGGGTGACGACGTCGAACTCGTCACTGCAGTCCAGGGAGGCTGACACCATGACGGAAACCGGCACCATCCCCACACGTGGAAAAGAAAAGGCAGTGCCCAACGACCCCCTGATCATCGACGGCGTCGGGCTCGGTTCCCGCCTGATCATGGGCACCGGTGGCGCCCCGAGCCTGGACGGCTTGGGCGCGGCACTGCTGGCCTCGGGCACCGAACTGACCACGGTGGCCATGCGGCGCTATTCGCCGGCCGAATCGGGATCCCTGTTCCAGCTCCTGGTGGACCACCAGATCCGGGTCCTGCCCAACACGGCAGGCTGTTTCACCTCCCGCGATGCGGTCATGACGGCTGAACTGGCCCGCGAGGCGCTCGAGACCGACTGGATCAAGCTGGAAGTCATCGCCGACGAACAGACCCTGCTGCCGGACGCCGTGGAGCTGCTTGACGCCACGGAACAGCTGGTGAACCGGGGTTTCAAGGTTTTCGCCTATACCAACGATGACCCGGTCCTTGCCCTTCGGCTGGAGAACCTCGGTGCCACTGCTGTGATGCCGCTGGGCGCTCCGATCGGGACGGGTCTGGGCATCCTCAACCCGCACAACATCGAACTGATTGTTTCCCGGGCATCGGTTCCCGTGGTGCTGGACGCCGGCATCGGGACGGCATCGGACGCTGCACTGGCCATGGAACTGGGCTGCGATGCGGTACTGCTGGCCACCGCGGTCACGCGCGCCCAGAACCCGGCCCTGATGGGCGAAGCCTTCAAACACGCCGTTATCGCCGGTAGGCTGGCGAAAGCGGCCGGCAGGATACCGCGCCGCGAGCACGCCCTGGCGTCATCGGCCATGGAAGGCCGGGCAGAGTTCCTCTAGGCAGGTGCCTGCTGCCGTCGTCCGCCGGGCCGGGCTCTGGAGCGCGAGCCAAGGAGGCCGCTGTGGCCGGCAAGGAAGACATACTCACCAGGGACCATATCGACGCCGTCCTGGCAACACTGCCGGACTGGCGGTACCGGCTGGGTGGCCTGGTCACTGTCTACAAGGCGCCGACGTCGGCCGCGGCACTCGAGCTGATTGCCGCCGTCGGACGTTCCGCGGAGGAACTGAACCATCACCCTGATCTGGACTGGCGGTACAACCGCGTGTTCATCCGCTACACCTCCCACGACGCCGGGGGCGAGGTCACCGGGCATGATGTTGCCGCTGCGGAGGCAGCCAGTGCCGCCGCTGCCGCAGTGGGCGCTGAGGCCCAGCCCGGGCTGTTCCGGACGGTGGAGGTCGCCATCGATACAGCTGACCCCGCGGAAATCGCCGACGTCTGGCGGGTCGCGCTGGGATATAAAAAGACCGCGGGCGGGGATCTGGTGGACCCATACGGCCGTGGGCCGAACATCTGGTTCCAGGAGACCCGGACGCCCAACAACAACAGGCTCCATCTGGATGTGCACTGGAGCCAGGCCGAATCCGGGCCGGTCCTTGAGAAGACCGCGGCAACCGGGGCCTTAATGAACCATGACCACGCACCCGATTGGGTGGTGGTCACGGATGCGCAGGGAAACCGGCTCTGCGTATGCACCGAGGCAGGCGCCCAGCCGGAGCGCCCGTCCTGAGCGGCGCACCGCGCCGATCCGGAGCGCCGGCTACAGCCTGAGGGCCTGTGTCAGCCGCATGGTGTCGTGGCGGGTGCGTGCCCGGCCAAGGTAGATGAC
>NZ_QAIQ01000408.1:1284-19723 GCF_003061105.1 Arthrobacter sp. HMWF013 | reverse complement strand
GGCAGGGAACTGGCGGGCGCTGAACTGGCGGGCAGGGAACTGGCGGGCGCTGAACTGGCGGGCAGTGAACTGGCGGGCGGTGAGCTGGCGGGCGGGCCCGACCAGGCGGGCGAACTGCCTGCGGTCCTGTCCTGGAAACCGGAACCCAACGCCGGGCCGCTGCACACCATGCTGGCAACGGATTCCGGCGGTCCGCACATCGGGCCCGCGGACCTGCTGGCGGCCGCCGCTGCCCTGCCCGGCCTGACGGCCCGCCTGCGAGTGGGTGGGCTCAGCTGCGTAGCCGCCGACGCCGCAGGTCCCCGGCTCGAGATCCACGCCCTGGGCCGATCGGTGGGCGAACCGGTCAATCCGTTGGAACTGCTGCTCGAGCTTCCGGAGGTTAGCCAAGCCTTATTGTGACGAACTCATAATAAGTGTTTCAATGGAGCCATGACGGAGAACTTCGGCGGCCACGATGCATGGGCTGCTGCCCTGCGTGCCCACGGCCGCCGGGTGACCAAACAGCGGCTCGCCGTGCTGGCCGCCGTCGAACACCACCCGCATTCCCCGGCGGAGAGCATCCTTGCCGCCGCGCGCGCCGAACTCCCAGAGCTGACTGCCCAGTCCGTCTACGTTGTGCTCGGTGACCTGACTGACCTGCATATGCTGCGCCGCTTTGAGCCGCCCCATTCGCCCGCCCTGTATGAGACCCGCGTCGGTGACAACCACCACCACGCCATCTGCATCAGCTGCGGCCGCGTTGAGGACGTGGAGTGCGCCGTCGGGCATGCGCCCTGCCTCACCCCGCACTGGGACGAAAACGCCAAGCCGATGACCATCCAGATCGCCGATGTCATGTACCAGGGCATCTGCCAGGACTGCCAGCAGTCCCAACAACTTCCTTCTGAACGTCCCTCACAAGTAATCGAGAAATAGGAGAACAATGACTGTCATTTCAACCACCCAGTCAGGTGCGCCCGTCACGTCCGACGCGCATTCCCAGACCGTCGGCGCCGACGGCGCCATCATCCTCACTGATCACTACCTGATCGAAAAGCTCGCACAGTTCAACCGCGAGCGTGTGCCGGAGCGTGTAGTGCACGCCAAGGGCGGCGGCGCTTTCGGTACGTTCAAGGCCACCTCGGACGTCTCCAAGTACACCAAGGCCGCGTTCCTGCAGCCGGGCGTCGAGACCGAGATGCTGATCCGTTTCTCCTCCGTCGCCGGCGAGAGCGGCTCCCCGGACACCTGGCGCGATCCCCGCGGGTTCGCCGTCAAGTTCTACACCTCCGAGGGCAACTACGACCTCGTAGGCAACAACACCCCCGTCTTCTTCATCCGCGACGGCATCAAGTTCCCGGACTTCATCCACAGCCAGAAGCGCCTCCCGGGCACCCACCTGCGCGACGCCGACATGCAGTGGGACTTCTGGACCCTGTCCCCCGAGTCCGCGCACCAGGTCACCTGGCTCATGGGCGACCGCGGCCTGCCGGCTTCCTGGCGTGAAATGCAGGGCTACGGCTCGCACACCTACCAGTGGATCAACGCCGAGGGCGAGCGCTTCTGGGTCAAGTACCACTTCAAGTCCAACCAGGGCGTCAAGTCCATCACCGGTGACCAGGCCGAAGAACTGGCCGGCTCGGACGCTGACTTCTACATCCGCGACCTGCAGGAAAACATCGCCGCCGGCAACTTCCCGTCCTGGGAACTGCACGTCCAGGTCATGCCGTACGAGGATGCCAAGACCTACCGCTTCAACCCGTTCGACCTCACCAAGGTGTGGCCGCACTCGGACTACCCGCTGATCCACGTGGGCACCATGGAGCTGAACAAGAACCCGGAGAACTACTTCGCACAGATCGAGCAGGCCACCTTCGCGCCCTCGAACTTCGTGCCGGGCATCGCCGCTTCACCGGACAAGATGCTGCAGGCCCGCATCTTCTCCTACGCCGATGCACACCGTTACCGCGTGGGCACCAACCACGCCCAGATCCCCGTGAACCTGCCCAAGAACCAGGTCAACAACTACAGCCAGGACGGCGCCGGGCGTTACCACTTCAACGCCCCGTCCGTTCCGGTGTACGCCCCCAACTCCGTGGGTGGACCGGCCGCTCTTGAGCCGGCTTCCCCGGCGGGTGGCTGGGAGAACGACGGCGAGCTGACGCTCTCCGCGCACTCCCTGCACGCTGAGGACGGCGACTTCGGCCAGGCCGGCACCCTGTACCGCGAAGTGTTCGACGACGGCGCCAAGGCCCGCCTGCTGGACACCATCACCGGTGCTGTCGGCGGCGTGAAGACCCCTGAGATCAAGGAACGGGCCATCCAGTACTGGACCAACGTTGACGCCGAACTCGGCGCCAAGCTCCGCGCCAACCTGGGTACGGCCGCTGCCGCTGACTCCGACGCTGAGTCTGCCAACAAGATCGGCTAGTCTCCTTTCACGTCACTGCAGCACACCCCGTCACGGATACTCCGTGGCGGGGTGTTCTGCATTCCGGGCCTGGCCTTCCGGGCGCGCCACGTCGGAGATTTCCACATAGGTCCGGGCGGCTCTGGCTGGAGCTGGCCCGCGGTCCCTAGGATCACACCATGACTACTTTCCAAGGCATTCCTGCAGGGGCGTTCAGTTTCTATGCGGAGCTTGAGGACAACAACAGCCGGGAGTGGTGGCTGGAGCACAAGGACAGCTACGTCGGCCTGATCCGGGACCCGCTGACCGCTCTCCTGGCGGAACTGGAGCCGCGGTTCGGCCCGGCCAAGATCTTCCGGCCCAACCGGGACGTCAGGTTTTCGCAGGATAAGTCACCCTACAAGACGGCCCAGGGCGCGTTTGCTTCGTCGCAGGAGGGCGTGGGGTACTACCTTCAGGTCAGCGCGGACGGGCTGTTGGTGGGCGGCGGGTACCACTCCCACACCCCTGCCCAGCTGGCCCGTTTCCGGAACTCCGTTGATGCGTCCGGGACCGGCGAGACCCTGCGGCAGATCGTGGACGGCGTAGCTGCCGCCGGCTTCGCCGTGGAGGGCGAGAAACTCAAGACCGTGCCGCGCGGCTATGACAAGGACCACCCGCGGGCGGAACTGCTCAAGCACAAGTCGCTGTCCGCGGGCATCGAGCTGGGACAGCCGGAGTGGGCATCCTCGCCGGCCGCGGTTCAGGAGATCGCTGAGCTCTGGGACAAGCTGCGGCCGCTGGTGGAGTGGGTGGGTGGGCAGGCATGCGGCACCGTGAAAGACCAAAGGCAACGCGGGGTCACTTCCGGCCCGATTCCGGGGACGGAACGGGCGTGAAGTGACCCCGCGTTGCCTTTGCGGGCGCGGATGTCCGGGTGTCAGACCCGGGTCAGCTCGTCCTCGTCGGCGGAGTCCGGCGTGGTGTGTCCGGCGGGGCGGTTGACTGCTTCATTTGCCTCGGCGAACTTTTCGTTCAGGCGGGAGTGCCGCTGGCCGTAGGCGAAGTAGATCACGATGCCGATGACCAGCCAGCCCGCGAAGAAGATCCAGGTCTCCACGGCAAGGTTAGTCATCAGGTAGAGGCAGAGCACGGCCGAAACGACGGGGAGGACCTTGCCGAAAGGCACCCGGAAGGAGGGCTTCAGGTCCGGACGCTTCTTTCGGAGCACCAGGATGCCCAGGCTCACCACGACAAACGCCGAGAGCGTGCCGATGTTGATCATTTCCTCCAGCAGGTCCACGTTGGTCAGGCCGGCCACCAGGGCCACCAGCGCACCGCAGAGGATCTGGAGGCGGACCGGCGTCGAACGCTTTTCACTGGTCTTGGACAGGGCACGCGGCAGGAGTCCGTCGCGGCTCATGGCGAGCACTACACGGGAAAGGCCCATCAGGAGCACCATGATCACGGTGGTGAGGCCAATGAGCGAGCCGAAAGCGATGACCTTGGCCGCAGTGGTGTTGCCCACGGCCTCGAACGCTGTGGTGAGGGTGGGGTTCTCTGCTGCGGCGAGGTCGGTGTAGGACACCATGCCGGTCAGCGCGAGGGACACCAGGATGTAGAGCACAGTCACCACGGCCAGGCCACCGAAGATGCCGCGGGGCAGGGTCTTCTGCGGGTTCTTGACTTCCTCTGCGGAGGTGGCCACGACGTCGAAGCCGATGAACGCGAAGAACACCAGGGCGGCGCCGGCGAAGATGCCCAGGGTGCCGTACTGGGCTGGGGCGGCGCCGGTCAGGAAGCCGAAGAACGACTGCTTGAGGACGTCGGCGGTGCCGCCGGCCGTGGGTTCAGCCGTAGGGATGAAGGGGCTGTAGTTTTCGAATTTCACGTAGGTGAAGCCCACCACGATCACGAACAGCACAACACCGATCTTGACCAGGGTGAAGATGTTTCCCACGCGGGCGGAGAGCTTGGTGCCGAGAACAAGCAGCACGGTGAAAATGGCCACGATCAGGAACGCACCCCAGTACAGGTCCACCCCGCCGATGGACAGCGCCGGCGGGACATCGGCACCCATCAGCGCGAACACCTTGCTGAGGTAGATTCCCCAGTACTTGGCGATGACGGCCGCGGCGGTGAACAGCTCCAGGATGAGGTTCCAGCCGATGATCCAGGCAAGGAGTTCGCCCATGGTGGCGTACGTGAAGACGTAGGCGGAGCCGGCCACCGGGATGGCGGTGGCGAATTCGGCGTAGCACATGATGGCCAGAGCGCACGTGACGGCGGCGATGGCGAAGGAGATGGTCACGGCAGGGCCGGAGAAGTTGGCCGCGGCCTTGGCCCCGACCGAGAAGATTCCGGCGCCGACAGCAACGGCGACGCCCATGATCATCAGGTCCCAGGTGCTGAGGGAGCGCTTGAGCTTGCGTCCGGGTTCGTCGGCGTCGGCGATGGACTGCTCGATGGATTTTGTCCGGAGAAGGTTCATAAGAAGTTCCACAATCCTGATTGTGTTGGAAACAGACTTATCAACTTTACGGTCCATCCACTGGACGGTTCCAACTGTCCCGCATGATGAGACGGGCCTTATGCCGAAGATTATTGTGGGAAACACCTCGGGGCCCTCCATTTTGGAGGACCCCGAGGTCAATGTACCGAACCGGTCAGACGGGCCAGTCCATCAGGGTGGACCGGATGAGGAAGCGTTTGCCTTCGGGCGCCTCGACCGAAAACCCGCTCCCCCGCCCCGGCACCACGTCCACCGCAAGGTGGGTGTGGCTCCAGTAGTTGAACTGCTCCCGCGACATCCAGAACTCCAGCGGTTGCGGCTCGATCCCGTCCGAAATATCGAACAGGCCCAGCAGTACATCCGAGTCCCCGGTGATGAACTCCCCCGCGGGGTAGCACATGGGCGAGGATCCGTCGCAGCAGCCGCCGGACTGGTGGAACATCAGCGGTCCGTGCTGTAGCCACAGTTTCCGCAGCAGTTCCACGGACTCCGCGGTGAGCGCCACCCGGGAGAAGTCCTCCCCGGGCAGCGTCACTGCGGCGTCAAGCCTTGACTGGGGCATTAGAACCTCAGCACCACACGGCCGTCGATCTTGGCGTGCTTCATCTCGTCCAGGACGGCATTGACTTCACCGAGTTCGCGGACCGAGACGGTGGGGTGGATCTTGCCCTGGGCGTAGAAGTCCAGGGCTTCCTCAAGGTCCTGCCGGGTGCCCACGATGGAGCCGCGGACCGTCAGGCCCTTGAGCACAATCTCGAAGATGGGCGCCGGGAAATCGCCCGGCGGCAACCCGTTGAACACAATCGTCCCGCCCCGGCGTGCCATGCCGATGGCCTGGCCGAAGGCTGATGGATGCACTGCTGTGACCAGGACGCCATGGCAACCTCCGGTTTCGCGCTGGATAACTTCTACTGGGTCTTCGTGCAGGGCGTTGACTGTGACTTCGGCACCGTGGGCTTTGGCCAGGGCCAGTTTGTCGTCGGCAATGTCCACGGCGGCGACCCGAAGGCCCATGGCCACGGCGTACTGCACCGCGATGTGGCCCAGCCCGCCGATGCCTGAGATGGTGACCCACTGGCCCGGCTTGGCTTCGGTCATTTTCAGGCCCTTGTAGACCGTGACGCCGGCGCACAGCACCGGAGCGATCTCCACCGGGTCCGAACCGGCCGGGATCCTGGCGGCAAACCGGGAGTCCACCAGCATGTACTCCCCGAAGGAACCGTCGACGCTGTAGCCGGCGTTCTTCTGCACCTCGCACAGCGTTTCCCACCCGGTGCGGCAGTACTGGCAGTCGCCACACGCGGACCAGAGCCAGGCGTTGCCTACCAGATCGCCGACGGCGAGGTCAGTGACACCTTCGCCGAGGGCAACGACTTCGCCTACTCCCTCATGGCCGGGAATGAAGGGCGGCGACGGCTTGACGGGCCAGTCACCCTCCGCCGCGTGGAGATCGGTATGGCAGACACCGGTGGTGATCACCTTGACCAGGGCCTCCCCCGGCCCCGGAGTGGGGATGGCGAGTTCCTGGATCTGGAGGTCCTTGCCGAATTCGGTTACTACTGCTGCGTGCATTGTCGTCGTCATTGGCGAAATCCTTGCGTTGGTGTACTGGTAAGAAAAAGGGGGGGCGGCGCAGGGGCCGCCCGCCCACAGCCGGGCCTAGAAGAAGCCGAGCTTGTTTTCGTTGTAGCTGACCAGCAGGTTCTTGGTCTGCTGGTAGTGGTCCAGCATCATGGAGTGGTTCTCACGTCCAATGCCTGAGGACTTGTAGCCGCCGAACGCGGCACCGGCCGGGTAGGCGTGGTAGTTGTTGACCCAGACGCGGCCGGCCTGGATTTCGCGGCCAGCGCGGTAGGCCACGTTGCCGTTGCGGGACCAGACGCCGGCGCCGAGGCCGTAGAGGGTGTCGTTGGCGATGCCCATAGCGTCGTTGTAGTCGCTGAACTTCGCCACCGAGACAACGGGTCCGAAGATCTCCTCCTGGAAGATGCGCATCTTGTTGTGGCCCTCGAAGACGGTGGGCTGGACGTAGTAGCCGCCGGCCAGGTCGCCGGGGAGCTGGGCCCGGGCGCCGCCGGTGAGCAGCTTGGCGCCTTCCTGCTTGCCGATGTCGATGTAGGAGAGGATCTTTTCCAGCTGGTCGTTGGAGGCCTGCGCACCCACCTGGGTTTCGGTGTCGAGCGGGTTGCCCTGGACCATCTTCTCCACCCGGGCCACGGCGTCGGCCATGAAGGCCTCGTAAATGTCCTCCTGGACCAGCGCGCGGGACGGGCAGGTGCAGACCTCGCCCTGGTTGAAGGCGAACAGAGCGAACCCTTCCTGGGCCTTGTCGTAGAAGGCGTCGTTGGACTCGGCAACATCGTTGAAGAAGATGTTCGGGCTCTTGCCGCCGAGTTCCAGGGTGACGGGGATCAGGTTCTGGCTGGCGTACTGGCTGATCAGCCGGCCGGTGGTGGTTTCGCCGGTGAAGGCGATCTTCCGGATCCGCGGGCTGGAGGCGAGCGGCTTGCCGGCCTCGACCCCGAAGCCGTTGACCACGTTCAGGACGCCGGCGGGGAGCAGGTCACCGATGAGTTCCATCAGGACCAGGATGGACGACGGCGTCTGCTCGGCGGGCTTGAGGACCACGGCGTTGCCGGCTGCGAGTGCCGGGGCGAGCTTCCAGACGGCCATCAGGATGGGGAAGTTCCAGGGAATGATCTGGCCGACGACGCCGAGCGGCTCGTGGTAGTGGTAGGCGGTGGTGTCGTCGTCGAGCTGGGACAGCCGGCCTTCCTGGGCGCGGACCGCGGAGGCGAAGTAGCGGAAGTGGTCAGCAGCGAGCGGGATGTCCGCGTTCAGGGTTTCGCGGATGGGCTTGCCGTTGTCCCAGGATTCGGCGACGGCCAGCATCTCAAGGTTTTCGTCGATCCGGTCCGCAATCTTGTTCAGGATCGCTGCACGCTCGGCGACGGAGGTCTTGCCCCAGGACGGGGCGATCTTGTGCGCGGCATCCAGCGCCAGTTCAATATCCTCGGCGGTTCCGCGGGACACTTCGCAGAAGGCCTTGCCGGTGACAGGCGTGATGTTTTCGAAGTACTGGCCCTTGACCGGGGCAACCCACTCGCCGCCGATCCAGTTCTCGTAGCGGTCCTTGAAGGTCACCTTTGAACCTTCGGTACCGGGCTGTGCGTAAACAGTCATTGCTAGCTCCTTTGCTGTGCATGAGGCGGCGCCTGATGCTGCGGCCGCCGTTGCATTCAGCGTAGGAGGACGAAGGTTGCAGTGAGGTTGCAGGCATGTGAGCCAGCTCACGCAAAGGTTGCGGGGGTGCTCAGGCGCTCAGTTCGGCTTCCAGCCGTTCAAGATCGGCGACGACGGCGGCACGCTTGGGCGAGCGGGCAGGCAACAGTTTCAAAGCGGCAAGCCGGACCCCGACGTCGTCCCTTGCCTCCGGGAGCTCGGCGTACTTGAGCAGGGTTTCCGCGCTGCCGTCGGTGAGGACAGCCTCGCGCATGAGCGAGGACACACGGTCGCGGAGGTCGATCACGCCTGGCGCCTCGGACTTGGGCAGCAGTGCGCCGCGGTAAATTTCGAGGGCGATGCGGTGGGCGCCGCGCTGCAGGCAGCTGAGCACCTGGCCGCTGTCCGGGACCAGGTCCATGGTGAGTTTGTACGGCCGGGATTCCGGAACGGCCGCCGGATTGAGCTGCAGGAGGATTTTGCGCAGCCTGACCATCTCCGCGCGCAGGGTCATGGTGGAGCCGTCGCCCGGGTAAAGGAGGACGCTGAGCTCGTCCGCGCTGAGTCCGTCAGGATGCGAGCTCAGCAGGGCCAGGATTTCGCTGTGCCGGGCGGAGAGTGCCACGGTTTTGCCTTCGATGCTGAGCAGGGCCTGGTCGCGGCCCAGGAGCTGGAGGCTGTTGCGGTAGAGGCTGCCTTCTTTCGCACCGGAACCGGAACCCAAAGCGGTGCCCGCGTTCCGCCGTCGTGCCGGCCGGCTGGCGAGGGTGGCCGCCAGCTGAAGGCGTTCCACGCGGAGCTGCGCCTGCGCGGCGGCAACTGTTGCTTCGACCAGAGACAGGGTGTGGGGCGCCACCGCGGTGGCCGTTCCCGTAATGTCCACAACGCCCAGCAGCGCCCCGGAATCCGGATCGTGGAACGGTACGGCGGTGCAGCTCCACGGGTGCACGGACCGCTGGTAGTGCTCCGCTCCGGAAATCTGGATGCCACGGCCCAGGGCCAGGGCGGTACCGGGGGCGCTGGTGCCAACGGTGGCCTCGGACCAGTCGGCGCCCGGGACGAACATCATCCCTTCCGCGCGGCGCTGCATGCCGGGGTCCCCCTCAACCCAGAGGAGCCTGCCCACTTCGTCGCCCACGGCCACGAGCAGCCCGCTGTCATGGCTGGGCTGGACCAGGAGTTTGTGGATCACCGGCATGATGCTGGCGAGCGGGTGCTGCCGCCGGTATTCCTCCAGTTCGTCCGTATCCATGGCCAGCGGGGCCTCGGGATTGTCCGGATTGGCCTTGAGGCTGGCGGACCGTTGCCAGGATTCCCGGATCAGTTTCCGCAGGCCGGGGATTTCCTGCTCAGCAGGGAACAGCAGCCCGCCTTCCAGTTTTTCATGGCCGGCCAGCGCGCCGCGTTGGAGCAGCCCTGCGGTGTCGTCGCTGCCGGGGGCTGGGGGGTGGATCAGGTTCCTCATCGAACTCCCACTGTGTACTGCCTAAAGTTTAGCCCCGGGAAATCCTGATCATGTCCTCGCGGGGCACAACCTTGATGCGTTCCCGGACCACAGCTTCTTCAGCGTCCTGCGCCACCCATTCGGCACCGAGTGCTGCCTCGTGGGCGTCGAGCTTAATCCAGCCTTCCCACGTGGTGTATTCGATGCCGCGTTCTTCGAGGAGGTGGATGATGGCCTGCGGATCGGGGTTCTCGGCCGGTGGCAGCTGGAGGCGGTCTTCGAGCAGGAAGCCGATGGTCTCCAGCGCATCACCCTTGGTGTGGCCGATCAGCCCCACGGGTCCGCGCTTGATCCAGCCTGTGGCGTAGATCCCGGGAACGGGGTTGCCCGCGGCATCCAGGACCCGGCCGCCTTCATTCGGGATCACTCCGCGCTTGGCGTCGTATTCCAGCTCGTCCAGCGGTGAGCCGTGGTAGCCGATGGCGCGGTAGACGGCCTGCACCGGGTAGTCCACGAACTCGCCGGTCCCCTTGACGTTGCCGGTGCCGTCCAGTTCCATGCGCTCGAACTTGATGCCGGCCACCTGGCCCGCGCCGCCGTCGTCGTAAATCTCCACCGGGCTGTGCAGGAAGTGCAGGTGCAGGCGGCGGCTGGACGGCTGCTCGGCTTCGGTGTGTTCCTCCACCAGCCAGTTGGTGAGGGTGTTCACCATGGTCTTGATCTGGTTGTTGCTGCGGATGGCGTCATCGGAGGCTTCGTCGAATTCGAAATCCTCCGGGTACAGGACGATGTCCACGTCCTTCATGTGGCTCAGCTCGCGCAGTTCCAGCGGGGTGAACTTGACCTGGGCCGGGCCGCGGCGGCCGAAGACGTGGACGTCGGTGACCGGGGAGTTTTTCAGGCCCTGGTAGACGTTGTCCGGGATTTCGGTGGTGAGCAGTTCATCGGCGTGCTTGACCAGCATGCGTGCCACGTCGAGGGCCACGTTGCCGTTGCCGATCACGGCAATTTCCTTGGCGTCCAGGGGCCAGTCGCGGGGAACGTCCGGGTGGCCGTCGTACCAGGAGACAAAGTCCGCTCCGCCGAAGGACCCCTGCAGCTCGATCCCGGGGATGGGCAGGTCAGCGTCCTTGATGGCGCCGGTGGAGAAGATGACGGCGTCGTAGAAGGCGCGGAAATCGTGCAGGGTCAGGTCCCTGCCGTAGGTGACGTTGCCCAGGAAGCGGATGTCGCCGCGGTCCAGGACCTTGTGCAGGGCGTTCACGATGCCCTTGATGCGGGGATGGTCCGGGGCGACGCCGTAGCGGATCAGGCCGTACGGCGCAGGGTAGGCCTCGAACAGGTCGATGCTGACCTCGAAGTCGCCGTCCTTCACGCCGTTGGACTTGGTGAGGATGTCCGCCGCATAAACTCCCGCCGGACCCGCGCCCACAATGGCAACACGGAGCGGACGCTGGGAGGTGGTTTCGCCTGGGTTGGACACCGGGAGCCCTTCTGGAAGGAGGATTTCGCGCCGAAGGCGCTTCGTACAGCGCACCGTGCAGGGTGCGCACAATGTCCCATTCTAATTGTCGGCAGGCACTCCGGTGCGAGCCGTGACGCCGTCCTCACCCGCTTTTCTCGAGCGGGACCACCTCGCCCTCCCGGTACAGCAGTGCCCGAAGCTCGGATTCGGCGGAATCCACCCGCTTGGGGTCGATGGTCTCCCCCGAGGCGAAATGGTCCAGCACGCGTGGATCCACGTAGCTTTTGCGGGCGATGGTGGGAGTGTTTCCCAGCACCTCCGAAGCGTCCTGCATTGCCTGGCTGATGGCTCTTTTCCGTTTGGCGGTGGTTCTCTGGGTGCCGGTGCGGGCCAGGCTGGCCGCGGCGGAGACCGTACCGTGCAGGGTGCGGAAGTCCTTCGCGGTGAAGTCCGAGCCGGTCCGCTCCTTCACGTAGGCGTTGATGTCCGCGCTGGTGACCGGGCGCCAGGATCTGCCTTCCTTGTAAGCCAGGAGCCGGGCATTGCCACCCCTCCGTTTGAGCCCGCGCACCAGGGCGGCGAGTTCGGCGTCGCGGATTTCCGATTCCCAGTCCTTGCCGCTCTTGGCGGGGAACCTCAGCAGGATGCTGTCCTTGCGCACCTGGACGTGGGCGCACAGGAGGGTGGCCAGTCCGTGGCTGCCGTTCTCGTTGGTGTACCGCTCGGACCCCACCCGCAGGGACCCGCTGTCCAGCATCCGGAACGCTGCCGCGAGGACCCGCTCGCGGGAGAAACCCTCGCTGCGCAGGTCCATGGTGACCTTCCGGCGGGCGGCCGGGAGGGACTCGGCCAGCTGGAGGGACCTATCGAACTTCAGCCGGTCCTTCCGTTCACGCCATTCAGGATGGTAGATGTATTGCCGCCGGCCGACGGCGTCCACCCCGGTGGCCTGGATATGGCCGTTTTCAAACGGGGCAATCCACACGTCGGTCCACGCCGGCGGGATGCCGATGCTCTCCAGACGCTCCCGGATGGGCCCCGGCGGAAGCGTGGAGCCGTCCAGGTCCCGGTAGCTGAAGCCCTTGCCGGCGGGCACCCGGCGATAGCCCCGGCCGGAAGCGTTGCTGCGCCTCAGCCTCACGGGGTGGGGTCCTGCAGGTTGATCCGTCTCATGAAAGCAAGCCTACTGACTAAATGGCGGAATAGGCCTCCGCAGCATGATGTTATGGAAGACGTGCCTACTCCCCACGGACCCGACTCCCCCACCGAAACCTCCGCTCCGATCACAGCGGCAGGGAAAGCGCGGACGGGGACATCCGGGGCCAAGGCCCCGGGGGTGAAGGCCCCCGGCCTGAAAGCCGTGGATAAAGAGACGACGGCGTTGCTCCTCTTCGGCTTCGTTGCGTACGGCCTGTGGGGGCTGCTCCCGTTGTACTTCTTTGCGCTGATGCCGGCCGGGGCCGTGGAGATTGTGGCCAACCGTGTGGTGTGGTCGCTGGTGTTCTGTGCACTGCTGATCACGGTGACCCGGTCCTGGCGCGCCCTGGCCGAGGCGTTCCGTGACCGTTCGGTGTTCTGGACCCTTGCCCTCGCGGCCGCCCTCATCGCCGTCAACTGGCTGACGTACACGTACAGCGTGACCACCGGCCAGGCCGTCGAAGCTGCGCTGGGCTACTTCATCAATCCGTTGGTGTCCGTCCTCCTGGGTGTTTTCATCCTCAAGGAGAGGCTGCGTCCGCTGCAGTGGGCCGCCGTCGGCATCGGCTTTATTGCGGTGGGGGTGCTTGCTGTCAGCTACGGAAAGCTGCCGTGGATCGCCCTGACGCTGGCCGTGAGCTTCGGGCTGTACGGGTTTGTGAAGAAACGGGTGGGGCCGAATGCGGACGCGGTGACCAGCCTCAGCGTGGAGACCATCGTGCTGGCCCCGCTCGCGGCAGCGACCATGGTGTTCCTCGGCCTCACCGGTGCGGCCACCCTGACGACCCAGGGCGCCGGGCACTTCTGGCTGCTGCTGGCCTCCGGTGTCCTCACGGCCGTGCCCCTGCTGTTCTTCGGCGCCTCCGCGCGGCGCCTGCCCCTGACCACCATCGGACTGCTGCAGTACGTCGCACCGGTGCTGCAGTTCATCGTGGCGCTGACGGTCTTCCAGGAAGCCATGACCACGGCGCGCTGGATCGGCTTCAGTGTTGTCTGGCTGGCCCTGCTGGTGCTGACGCTGGACATGCTCGGCGCGACACGCAGGAATTCTGCGGCGAAGAAGCTGGCACGGGCCTAGGCAGGCAAGCGCGGACCGGCAGCTGGTCTGCTGCCGGTCCGCGCTTGGTAACTGCCGTCTGTCGCGGCCAGGGTGCCGTGGTTGACTGCTAGGCGTGCGCCTTGATGGCGCGTGCCAGGACGTCCAGGCCGTCGATGAGCAGTTCGTCCGTGATCACCAGCGGGGGCAGCAGCCGGATGACGTTGCCGTAGGTGCCGCAAGTGAGGATGATGACGCCCTCGTTGAGGCAGGCAGCAACCACATTCCTGGTGAGCTCCGGGTTGGGTTCCTTGGTGCCGGCGTGGACCAGTTCGATGGCCAGCATCGCACCGCGGCCGCGGATGTCGCCGATGACGGCTGAGCCCGCTCCGGCCAGTTTGGCCTGGAGTTCCCGGAGCCGGCCGGTAGCCAGTTCCTCGATGTGGCGGGCACGGCCGGCCAGATCGTATTCCTCCATGGATCCGATCGCAGCCAGCGCAGCAGCGCAGGCCACCGGGTTGCCGCCGTAGGTGCCGCCCAGGCCGCCCGGGTGGACGGCGTCGAGCAGGTCGGCCCGGCCGGTGATCGCCGACAGCGGCATGCCGCCGGCGATCCCCTTGGCCATGGCGATGATGTCCGGGACCACGCCCTCGTGGTTCACGGCGAACCATTCGCCGGTGCGGCAGAAGCCGGACTGGACTTCGTCGGCGATGAAGACGATGCCCTTCTCCTTGGCCCAGCCGGCCAGCGCCGGAAGGAAACCTTCGGCCGGGACAATGAAGCCGCCTTCGCCCTGGATCGGCTCGATGATGATGGCGGCAACGGATTCTCCGCCGATCTGCTTTTCGATCATGGTGATGGCCCGCTTGGCGGCTTCCTCGCCGGTGATCGCGGGGTTTTCCTCGCGGTACGGGTAGTTCATGGGCACGCGGTAGACCTCGGGCGCGAACGGGCCGAAGCTGCCGGCCGGGCCTGCCTTGTAGGGCATGGCCTTGGCGGTGAGGGCCATGGTCAGGTTGGTGCGGCCGTGGTAGGCGTGGTCGAAGGCGACCACGGCGTCCCGGCCGGTTGCCAGGCGGGCCACCTTGATGGCGTTCTCCACTGCCTCGGCGCCGGAGTTGAAGAGCACGGTGCGCTTCTCGTGGTCACCCGGGGTGAGCCGGTTGAGCTGCTCGGCGAGGGCCACGTAGCTTTCGTAGGGGGTGATCATGAAGCAGGTGTGGGTGAAGTGTTCCACCGCTTCCTTCACGGCTCCGACGACGGCGGGATCGGACGCGCCGACGCTGGTCACCGCGATGCCCGAGCCGAGGTCGATGAAGGAGTTGCCGTCGACGTCGTGGATGATGCCGCCGTCGGCGTCCGCTACGTAGACCGGGACGCTGGAGGCGACGCCGGCGGCGACAACAGCTTTGCGGCGCTCGGTCAGGGCAATGGATTTAGGGCCCGGGAAGTCGGCCTGGACGCGGCGCTTCTGCTCCAGCCGGTAGGTGATTTCGCTTGCGGTGGTGGTCATGGTGGGCTCTTTCTTTGCTGGGTGGGGGCCGGTAAGGATTACGCGTCGAGCGCGGACATGACGTGCTTGATGCGGGTGTAGTCCTCCACGCCGTACATGGAGAGGTCCTTGCCGTAGCCGGACTGCTTGAATCCGCCGTGGGGCATTTCGGCGGTGAGGAGGATGTGGGTGTTGATCCAGACGGCGCCGAAGTCCAGGTCACGGCTCATCCGCATGGCCGTGCCGTGGTCCGAGGTCCAGACGCTGGAGGCCAGGGCATAATCGACGTCGTTCGCCAGCTCGAGTGCCTCCGCTTCGGACGCGAACTTCTGCACGGTGATGACCGGGCCGAAGGTTTCCTTCTGCACGATGTCGTCCGTCTGCTTCGCGCCGGTGACGATGGTGGGTTCGAAGAAGAAGCCTTTGTCCCCCGCCCGATGCCCGCCGGTGACGATGTGGCAGTTCTCCGGCAGGTGCTCCACTACGGAGGTCACGGCGTTGAAGTGGTTGACGTTGTTCAGCGGGCCGAAGTAGTTCTCGGCATCGTTCTGGGAGCCGGTATGCAGGGACTTGGTGTGCTCCACCATGGCGGCAACGACGTCGTCGTGCACTGAATCCTCCACCAGCACGCGGGTGATGGCGGTGCAGTCCTGGCCGGCGTTGAAGAAGGCGAACTCCGCGATCGCGGCGGCGCTCTTCTTGATGTCAGCGTCTTTGAACACGATGGCCGGGGCCTTGCCGCCGAGCTCCAGGTGGGCGCGCTTAAGCCCCCTAGCGGCACCTGACGCCACGGCGATGCCGGCCCGGACCGAGCCCGTGATGGAGACCAGCCCGGGGATTTTGTGGTCCACCATCATGGCGCCGGTTTCACCGGTTCCCAGGACCACGTTCAGCACCCCGGCGGGCAGGATGTCGCTGGCCAAACGGGCGAGCACCAGCGTGGATTCCGGTGTCGTGTCGGAGGGTTTGAGGACCACCGTGTTGCCGGCCGCCAGGGCAGGGCCGATCTTCCAGATGGCCATCAGGAACGGGTAGTTCCACGGCGCCACCTGCGCCACCACACCGATGGGTTCGCGCCGCACATACGAGGTGTGGCCCTCGAAGTATTCGCCGGCGGACTTGCCCTCGAGGATGCGGGCGGCACCGGCGAAGAAGCGGAGCTGATCGGCACCGGCAGCCACTTCCTCGGAGGCGATGAGCGAGCGCACCTGGCCGGTGTTGCGGTGCTGCGCCTCGACGAGTTCGTCGCTGTTGGCCTCGATGGCGTCGGCAAGCTTGAGGAGCATCAGCTGGCGCTGGCCGGGCGTGACATGCTTCCAGGTTTTGAAGGCATCCTTGGCGGCGTTCATGGCAGCATCAACGTCGGCCTGGACGGAGACCGGTGACTTGGCCACCACCTCGCCGTTGGCGGGATTGACGATGTCCAGCATGGCGGTGCCGGCGGGCGTGACGAACTCACCGTTGATGAAATTCTGCAAGGTCTGGACCACGGCGTACAACCTCTTTCATAAGGAACATCAGCTGTTAGGCGGATGGATGGGGCTGATTCGAGCCTATGCCAGCGGGTGCACCCAAGGAATAGCCACCTGCACACCCATCAACGAATTGTTTAGTGCGTTTGACCAGCCTTGGATATCCTGTCCAGATGGCCATTTCCCTCGCTGCCCTGGTGGGTGTGCATTCCCTCCACCTGTCCAAGGCAGGCCTCGCCGAAACCACGTGGCACCACGACATCAACTGGGTTGCGGTGACCGAACTGGAGGACCCGCAGCGGTTCCTCAATGGCGGAGAGCTGGTGCTCACCACGGGCATGCGGCTGCGGTCCGCTTTCGAACAGCGGAGGTTCGTCCGGCAGGTCCAGCGCGCCGGTGCGGTGGGCATCGGGTTCGGGATCGGGCTGACCCACGACGCCGTCCCGCCGGCCCTGCTTGCGGAGGCAAACCGGTGGGGACTGCCCATCGTCGAGGTCCCGTATGAGACCCCTTTTATCGCCATCGGCAAGCTGGTCGCTGACGCGCAGTCGGCTGACCACTTCGCCAAACTGGAGCGGCTGATCGCCGGCCACCAGATTTTGGCGCGGGCCCTGCTCACCGGCGGCGGCCTCGCCGAGCTCCTCAAACACCTGGGCGGCATGCTGCGGACCGATGTTGCCCTGACCCAGTTCACCGCCCTGCTCTTCAGCAGCACCACGGACCATCCCACGGCAGACAGGTGGGCGTCCTATCCGGTTCCCACGGGCCGGCGGGATGCCTGCACCCTCTGGGTCCGGCAGCCCTTCGAGGACTCGGGCATCATCGGCTACGCCCAGAACCTGATCAGCGTGGAACTGAACAACATGGTCAAGCAACGCCAAGCCCAGCGCGCCCTCTGCGGCCAGGTCATCGAGGACGTCATCCAGGGCTCACTGGAAACCAGTGAAGCCCAGCGCCGCCTGGCGGGCGTGGGCGTCAACAGCACCCGCAAGAACGTGGTCCTCCTGGCCGTATCGGCCGCCCATCACAAGGCTCTCCTAAGCACCTCCGTGCCGCAGCCGCTGGACGACGCGGTGGCCGCCGTCGTCGGGAAGGACCTGGTGGTGGTGATCAACGACGACGGCGGCGGGGCACCTGCGCTGGCCCGGAGCCTGAGCGATCACCTGGCTGAGGCGGGGATCCATGCGACGATCGGCATCGGCGGTGCGTACACCAAACCGAACGGCCTGCGCTGGAGCTACTTCGAGGCGCGGGACGCCGCGAGGCACGGCCTGCCGGTGAACGAGCCCGAACGCCTGAGCCTGACCTCACTGCTGCTGGCGAGCGAGGATGTGCCGCTGGCGGACATGGCCCACGAGTCCCTCGACCCGCTGCGAACTTTTGACTCAGCCCACGGAGCGGAGCTGATGACCACCCTGGAAAGCTACCTGAACAACAACGGCTCGGTGGCCGCCGTCGCCGAGGCCCTGACCCTGCACCGGAACACCGTCCGCTACCGGCTGGCACAGATCACCGAGCTGACAGGCTACGACCCCGCGGTCACCGCGGACCGGGTGCAGCTCTGGCTGGCGCTGGCTGTTTCACGGCTCGGCGCCCGGCAGACCTGAGACGCCGCAACCCCGAGACACCGCAACGGCACCGCAACCCCGAGACACCACAACGCGGGGTCACTTAACGCCCCTTCCGCCGCTCCGGAGGGGCGTTAAGTGACCCCGCGTTGCAGGAGCCGGCGGGACTTCTTGCGTTCCTTCCGGTACTTGGCTTCGGCCTCCGCGGCAAGCTGGATCTGCTGCGTGTGGAGCGTGACGTAGGCCGATGCGACCTCCTCGGGCAGTTCCGGCGCGGCGAGCAGTTTCACCAGCAGGTCCCGGGCCACCACGCTGTCGTGGAAGTCGCCGAGGATCTGCTGCTGGCTGTGCGCGGCTTTCGCGATTTTCGTGGCATGTTTGCCGTGTACAGGCGCCGCCGATTCGGCAACGTGCCGCAGCCGTTTGGCGTCCTTCCGCACGCGGTGCAGGGCCGTCTCGTACTCCACTCCCTGGTGTGAATGCCGGGCCGCCTTGTCTGAGCGACGCAGCCGTTTGACCGCCTTGGCCACCTGCCTGCGGGCTGCCTTGCCTGCCGGCTCAGCGCTGCCCGGTCTGACCGGCGGGCTGTCCAGGAACGCCTCGAGGGCGTCCAGGAGGTCGAAATAGCGTGCGGACACCATCGCCATCTGAAGCTTCCGG
>NZ_QAIQ01000408.1:0-1274 GCF_003061105.1 Arthrobacter sp. HMWF013 | reverse complement strand
CCCGGCCGCATGCTCGCGGAGGCGGTCCAGCATGACTTCGGCGTCCCGCGGCACGCCCAGCACCCGGCCCAGCCATTTGAGTTCGGCGACGAGGTGCTTGACGGCCAAGGCGTTGTAGAACCGACGGTAGGCTCCGAGCGCCGAACGGGCCCGCCGGGCGGCCGAGCGGATATCGTGCACCGCGTCGGGCTCTTCCAGCCGCACACCCGGATCACACGCCATGATTTCGCGCACCTGCGTCCCCAGGTAGGCGCTCAGGAGGTCCTGGACCGGGTCCTTTTTGCCAGGCAGCGAGGCGTCAGGCGCCGCAGACGCCCCCTGGCCGGATCCGGCCGTACCGGATTCCCCCAACGCCTTAGCCAGTTTGGACTGATGCTTCGCGGGGACTGCCCCGGCGGCCGCCAGGAGTTCTTCCGCGGGGGCGAACAGTTCAGTGCTACCGTGCACCAGCTCCAGCTCCCACTCGCGCCAGTGCTGTGTCCGCGCTTCGGCCGGTGGCGCCGGGTGGGAGCTGCCTTCTGAATCGTGGGAGGTCTCCCGCGCAGCGGGTGGCGCCAGGGCCTCTGCGGTAACGCGGTCATCGGCGAGATCGGCCAGATGGGTGCCGTCCTCGCCATACAGAGGGTAGGTGGTGCGCTGGGTTTCCAGGCGGACGACGGGCACGGGTTCGTTGCCGCGGAGATGGACATACAGGTGGGACAGCAGGCTGTCAGGGACGACGGCGGCCTGGCCCAGCGGGGCGTGCAGCTCGCGGCGCCGCTGGGGTTCCGTACCTGCCGGGGGTTCGGGCGCGGTACCTTCGGACCCGGTACTTTCGGACGGCAGTTTCAGGTGCCAGCCGGCATCGGCCCCGCCGGTCCGGCGCCGAAGGGTGATGCCGCGGGACGCGAGGGCATGAGTACGGGAGTCGAAATACACAGCCTTCAAGGTGTCCACGTGAGGCTCCCCCACCCGCGCAACCCCGGGAAGCTCCGCGAGCGCGGGCACCTCGGTATCAGCGCCGACGTCGTACTTCCTTTCGACCTCAACCCCCTGCGAATCCATACGTGCCGTCCTTCCACATTGATGGGGCATGCAACCCGCAGAGCATGGTCCAGGACCTGCTCAGGGCACGATTCTATGCCGCGAATCTTAACAGGACCCCGCACCGCACGGCTTGTTGTCGGAAGGTCAGCGCATCGGGAGAGTTTCCCCACATAATGTTGAAACATCAAACGTCCAACGTCTAACCTTGAGGGATGTCCGTCGCCCGTTCCGCACCCCCGCCCGTGCAC
>NZ_QAIQ01000407.1:5298-8228 GCF_003061105.1 Arthrobacter sp. HMWF013 | reverse complement strand
CCCGCCGATCTGCAGGGCGATGGCGCTGGCCGCGGAGGCCGAGTCGTCGAACACGCCGCCGGGGTGGACCAGCTGGGTCACGTAGGACACGGCCACGAAGATGCCGCCGCCGATCAGCGCCACCAGCATGATGGCGCGCGGCACGGTCCGGCGCGGGTTGATGGTTTCCTCGGTGAGGGTGGTGACGGCGTCGAACCCCAGGAACGAGTAGGCGGCGATGGCGGCGCCGGCGGAGATGGTGGTGAAGCTGGCGGTGTCATTGAAGAACGGTTGCCCGCTGGCCAGTCCCCCGGCGCCGTTGGCGGACACCACGTTGCCGATGGCCAGCGCCACGAAGAACACGAGGACCAGCAGCTGGAACGCCATCAGCACGTAGTTGGCCTTGTCCGCCACCTTGATGCCCAGGATGTTCAGCAGCGTGGTGATGACGATGAAGCCCACCACCCAGACGCCAATGGGGATGCCGGGGAACTGGGCGGTCAGGTAGGAGCCGCCGATGAGCCAGATGACCATGGGCAGGAAGAGGTAGTCCAGCAGGACGGCCCAGCCCACCAGGAACCCGACGCGGGGATCGATGGAGCGGCGGACGTAGGTGTAGGCGGAGCCGGCCACGGGGTGGGCCACGGCCATCCGGCCGTAGCTGTGCGCGGTGAACAGCATGGCCACGAGCGCCACGAGGTACGCGGCGGGCGCGGCGCCGCCGGTGGTCTCGGCGATGATGCCGAAGATCCCCAGGACGATGATCGGGGTCAGGTACGCCAGCCCGAACAGGACCAGCGAGGGCAGCTTCAGCGTGCGGGTGAGGGTTGTTGTCACGGTGTTTCCTTAGGGCTTGTAGGACGGCGGTGTCCAGGTGGCCGGGTTGATCCGGCCTTGGTAGACGGAAAGTTCGACGGCGGGCTCCCCTTCGCGGAACTGCGACCAGGGGCGGTTGAGGTTCTCCGTGCCGTGCGTGCGGACGCGGTCGACGGCGGCCAGGTCCAGGTCCGCGGTGAGCAGCTGCGGTTGATCGTCGGGTGCTTCGGTGAGGGTGTTGCCCTCCGGGTCCACGATGATGCTCTTGCCCTGGCCGGTGGGGCCGGCGCAGTTAACGCTGACCATAAAGACCTGGTTCACGATGGCGTTGGCCTTGGCGAGGATCAGCTCCTGTTTACGGTCCGAGGTGGTGGTTTTGACGACGTTGAGGATGACTTCTGCCCCCATCCAGGCGAGCTGGCGGGACACCTCCGGGTACCAGGCGTCGTAGCAGATGTTCAGGCCCACCCTGCCGATGCCGGGGAGGTCCACGGTGGTGAACTTATCGCCGGGATCGTAGGGCTCGAAGGGGCGCCACGGGAAGATCTTCCGGTAATAGCCGGCGAGCTCGCCTTCCGGGGACAGGACCAGCTGGGTGTTGAACAGCTGGCCTTCCGGGCCGCGTTCGCAGACGCTGCCCGGGACCAGCCAGATGTTCAGGTCTTTTGCCACCTGTTTCAGCTCGTTGACCCGTGGGCCGTCCAGGGGCTCGGCGGATTCTCGAAGGTTTTCCGCACGCTGCAGGTCCGGGTCCTGATCCCCGAAGAGATGGAGCTCGGGGAAGACCACCAGTTGGCTGTGCGGCTGCGCCTCGAGGGCTGCTTTGACCTCGTCCGCGAAGGCCGAGACGGGCTCGCCGATGAGCCGTGGCCGGGCCTGGGCGGCGATGAGGGGCAGGATGCGTTGCATGGGTTTTTCTCCGCTGTGGGGTGTGATCCGGGTTATATTAGATCAGAATGATCCAATAAAGGGAAGGGGGCCGGCGTGGGCCGTAAAGTAGCGTTATGACGGATCAGCTGGAGGAGACCGCCGAGCCCTCACGCCTTAGCGCCGGCAGGATGCCCGGGATGGAGCGGCGCAGCGCCATGGATGCGGTCCGGATGAGGATCGGCATGGCGATTTCCCTGGGGCTGCTGAAACCGGGCGAGCGGTTGCCGGACCAAGAGGATGTGGCGCTGGGTTTGTCGGTCAGCCCGATCACGGCACGGCGTGCGTTGGCGAGCCTGGCGGAGCAGGGTGTGGTGGTGCGCCGGCGCGGCCGGGCCGGCGGGACGTTTGTGGCAGACTCGCCGCCTACTGAGGTTTTGGCGTCACTTTCGGCCTCCCCCGCGGAGTCCCAGGCGGTGAACCGGCTGGTGGACCGGCGGCTGCTGTTCGAGTGCGCGGTGACGCATTACGCGGCAGTCAATGCGACGCCTGGGCAGCTGGATGAGCTGGAGCGGCTGACTCGGGAAATGGCCGAGGCGACCGACTGGTCCTACTACCACCGGATGGACGAGCAGTTCCATCAGCTGGTGGGCACCGCAGCGTGCTTGGACTCCGCCGTCGACGTTTATCACGAGACGCTCGCCGAGCTCTACGACTACTTCATTCCCTACCCCATCGAGAAGCTGCACCAGTCCAACCACGACCACATAGCGCTGGTGGCCGCTATGCGCGCCGGCGACGTTCAGGAGGCCGTGGAGGTGTCCCGGAGGCACGTGGACATCCTGCACCGGACGATGTTTATGGGGCTGGCGCAGGAAATTCCGGGCAAGACCGAACAGAGCGATCGGCCGCGATAGCTTCTATAAACGGAGAAGATCTTCCTTACTTCAGGGGCCTCCTGTCTCCCACCCGATTAGCCCGCCTGTCTCGTTTCACTCACTTGTCGAAGTGCCCGGCCGGCTAAAGTGTCCTGCAATTTATGTTGGCCCCAGCAGCCACAGTATCCAGTCGCAGGCTGAGCTACACTCAGCCCGGATTTCCAAATAATGCTTCCGCACGGTTGAGTCCTGAGTTCGTAAAATGGCAAGGTTGCCAGCTAGGCAAATGAAGTCAGGCTCTTCGAAGCCCTGCGTCGAAAAGATGGATCTTCCGGTAGCAAGCAATTCGGTCGCCGTCGGCCGAACGCCACCAGCGTCTGTACGCCCGGC
>NZ_QAIQ01000407.1:0-5288 GCF_003061105.1 Arthrobacter sp. HMWF013 | reverse complement strand
CCACAAGGGCGAGGCGGTGCCGACGGGCGATGCCTGCGAATTCCGGGCAGGCAGGACTGTCCAGCGGCTCGGCCCCCGCCGGAACCCTCGCGTCCACCTTCATCTTTTCGCAGGTGGGTACTCCAGGAAGGGGACCCAGCGCGGCACCATCGCGGGCTGCCTCGGCGGCGAACCGGTCGATCGTGGAGAGGTTCCGTTGAGATTCCCGGCGGCGGCACCGCAACTGACTTGGGTGCTTAGCGGGCCTGGCACGGACCACCACTCCTTCAGCCCCAGCGGAAGCGCCAGCCGCTACGCCCGAGAGCTTTTTGACTGCAGGATTACCTTCATTGAAACCTGCGTATACGATCGCCGAGTCCCTTTACAGGTCCAGGGCCAGCTGGGTCATGTTGTTGGAGCCGCTCGAGAAACCGTCAAAGTAATCCAGTAATTCGCCAGCGGTAGGCGTGTTGGACGGCAGGTCGCACAGCATGATCAGCTACAGCCATTCGCACCGCGCAGCTCGTTATCGGCGAGCATCTCGATCGCTGCATCTCAGACCAGAGGGCGGCCGACTCGCCGAGCTTCGTTGCGCAGAACCCACTGACAGACATCTCGGATAGCGCGCAGCCATTCCTCCTCAAGGCCGGGCTGAGACTGGGTGGCGACAGCCCTGGAGTACCAACCGGCTGCGGCCTGGGTAGGGTCCCCGAGCACAAACCGTCCGTAGTGAGCCGTGGCGTTCCGGCGGGCATACCAACCTCTTACGAGTGTATAGAGATCGGCGGCGGGTCTGCTCACACTGTTCTCGTCGATTTTGTCCTGACCGCCGAATATGCGGTCGGCAATCAATTCGTAGACTCGCGGCTCCGCTTGGGAGGTGTTTGCTCCATCAGGCCAGAGCGTTCCGTCCAGTCGCGCCAAACGCTGCCCCGATGCAACGCGTGCAATTGCAAGGGTTTCCAGGGCGGACCAATATCGGAAGAACTTGGCATCTTTCGAGTCGTCGTCTGTGGCCTCGGCAAAAAGGTCAATACACAGCTTGACTAGCCCGTCGTTCTCTACTGCTGAGTACTTCACCAGAAGGTCTGTTTGGTTTTCGCCGGAGAGAAATCCGCCAGCTAGGTTCCCCTGATAAACGCGGTGATCGAAAGAGAATTTACTTGCCAGGACTCGTTCGCCATCTCGCTCTTCGATAATAGTAACGAGCGGCTGCCCCTTCGCTCCCCGGTCCAAAGCAAGTAGCGACATGATGACATCTCGCTCCTGCCGACACATGGGAAGCAGCTCCTCGACCGAGTTTGCGAATACAGCCGGGAACACTACGACGGAGACCGGATGGTTCTGAGAAAAAGCGTCCGACCATTGAGGCTGAGCAGCTCTGCTCGGCCAGCCGAGCTCCGAGGCGGTCGCTTCGGTAAGAGCAGCAGCGTCGAGCCCCTGTGGGCGTGAAGCTAACCCAAAGATATTAGAGCCTGGCAACTTGAGGCTGGTTGTCAGCAGCAGCCCTGACACCAGGTGAGCAACTCTGTACTCCTTTGCACCAGGAGCCCCTGGATCACCTAGCGGAACTCCGTATCTCAACTCTTGTGCTTCTGAAATCTGGGCGGCGTGCCTCTCCACCTCGCCAGGGACAGGACTTAGATGCCCTGCTACGTTGGCGATGCTCATATTGAATCCCGATACTAAAGTGCTATTTCCATCAATGACCAGCCTTTCGACAACAACAACGGATTCGACGAGCGCACTTTCAAAAACATGAGTGGCCTCGGCTGCCCCATCGCCGAGTAAGTTGAGGGGGACGGTCGCACACCACGTAGTTTCGGTGGAAGTGACGAGCGCGAGGCAGGCCTCGACTTGTTGCGCGGCAGCGGGGACACTCTCCGCCCTGATAGTAATTGTGTCTCCATGGCTAAAGACAAGAGGCGAAATGCTAGCGGTCACTAATGTCATTCCGTGATCCTAACTCCTCATTCTCCTCTCCTGCATGCCGGGTGTATGCCGGGATGACAATGGACACGCGGCGACTCTACATAGGTGATTTCTCCACGCTAATCCCCGCGCAACTCGCGGCATCGATCAAGTCATCTGTATCGCCAAATGTTATCCAGTCACCCGGCCCACGAGCCGCACGCGGGTACCTGGAAAACCAGCGTGCACAAAGTCTTGACTGGAGCGACAGCCGCCCGCGTTTGCCTTGCGGGGCTAGGACATTAAGACCGAAGCACCTCGAAGATCACCTGCCGAAATTGAGCCCGTCGGGGTTCCTGTCGCGTCACGGCCTCTAGGGCACCACTGAATAGCTGTACGGCGGCTGGCCGACGATCCTCACACGCGAAAAGACCTGGTTGGAGACGGGCAAGAAGCTCGCGCCCCCGGCTCACTCATGGACCCGTGATGCGACGGTCGGCAGACACCAACACACCGCCGTCGTAATTCCCGTCGGCGGCCGATAACCAGGTGCCCCCGTAAGCTAAGCCCTGTTGTCCTGGAGCCGGGTATGACTGCGTCACCATGGTCGTCGCATCAATATCTTTCGGCGTCATGCCAATGGCGGGTGGTTCTGTCCCTGCGGTCAGGGAAGCAGAGGGCGGCAACAAAGGCGGATGTGTCCCGTTGCCTTGAAGCGAACGGGCATGCCGAACTATCGATCCTTTAGATATCGTTCCAGCGACCTTCCCTCAAGTGGTCAAGCGCTCAGTTGCGTACCTGCTCAGCGCACTCCCTGATTGGCAGCTTCAATCGACAGCTTCCGGGAGAGCACAGGCCGTACTCGGAGGTTGAGACGGCTGCTAACTTTAGCGTCGCGTGAGTCGTGGAAATGCTCACCCGGCTGCGTAAGTTCATCGATAACTTGGGATACCAAGCGGCCAATTCCGCGGAAAGCCTCAAACTGATCCTCGTTAGCCAGGAAAGTGACGGGAACTCGAAAACCGTGGACACAAACTCTTGGTCTGCCGGTGACCATTGGACGAGTAACGGTACTGTGTCACCGGGAACGGCCCCGCAGCCGCCCGACGCGCCCTTTGTTTGCCCTGAATCCGCGGAGGGGTTCAGGCGGGTGATTCAGTCAATGAGCACCGGCTGCTCGGCACTGTTCGAAGACTCGGCAACCGTCGCAACTTTCCGCGGCCGGTGGTTCACCCAGCACCCCACAGCAAGTACCGCCACCAACCCAAAAGTGCTCAGGAGCTGGGGCCGGGAATCCTCGCCGATGAAGCCCACCGTGAAGATCGCCGCAAGGATGACCAGACCAAAGCACGTGAGCCACGGGAAGCCGGGCATCCGCAGGGGAAGTTCAGTTCCCTCGCGGTCGGCACGGAGGCGCAGCGCGAGCTGGGCGAGGAGCGCGGACGTCCACACCAACAGGCAGGTCGAACCCACGATGTTGAGCAGGACGGGAAGGACCATCTCAGGGAAAGCCAGCTCCAGCACCACCGTGACCACGCCGAAGGCGACGCTGGCCAGAACTGCGACAACCGGGACCCGTGCCTTGGACACGGAAGCGAGGAGGCGTGGTGCTTCGCCACGCTCCGCGAGGGAGTACGCCATCCGTGACGCACCGTAGAGGTTGGCGTTAAGGGCGGAAAGCAGTGCAGCTACGGCTACCAGGGTGATGGCGGTGGCCGCGCCGGGCATGCCGGCGGCCTCCAGCACGGCGGCGAACGGGCTCTTCAGCCCCGCCGAGCCCACGGGAACCACCGCCGCGATGATGAAGATCGCGCCGATGTAGAAGACCAGGATGCGCCACAGCACGGTGCGGACCGCTTTCTTCACGCTGCGGGCAGGCTCCGCGGTCTCGGCTGCCGCCACGGACACGATCTCGGTGCCGCCGAACGCGAACGCCACCACAAAGAGCGCTGTGGCAATACCGGCGAAGCCGTCCGGCGCGAATCCGGCTCCGGTGAAGTTTGACAGGCCCGGCGACTGGACGCCCGGCAGCCAGCCGAAGAGCAGGGCCGCACCAACCAGGAGGAACCCGACGATTGCTGCCACCTTGAGCAGGGCAAACCAGAACTCGAACTCGCCGAAGTTCTTCACGCTGGTGAGGTTCACGGCGGTGAGCACCACGATGAACACGAAGGCCATCAGCCACACCGGCAGGGCCGGGAAAATGGTGGCCAGCAGGCCTGCCGCACCGAGGGCTTCGGCCGCGATGACCACCACGAGCTGCAGCCACCACAGCCAGCCAACCGTGGCACCGGCCACCGGCCCGTAGGCCTTGGCTGTATAGACGGAGAAGGCACCGCTGTCCGGATTGGCGGCGGCCATCTCGCCGAGGGCCCACATCACCAGGATGATGAGGGTGCCGGCCACGAGGTAGGAGATCAGCACGGCCGGGCCAGCGGCCTGGATGCCGGCGCCGGAGCCGATGAACAGGCCCGCGCCGATGGCGCTTCCGAGCCCCATCATGGTGAGCTGGCGGGGTTTGAGTGCGGCGCCAAGTGGGCGGGCAGACGTCTTTGTCTGTTGTTCCATGGGGAGTCCTCTGGTTGTCGGTGGAACGGGTTGGGGTAACAGGTCAGTCGATTGTTGAGGCTGCGTGGGCTTCCAAAAGCCGGAGCACGCGGTCGTTGGAGGCGGGGCCGGCAACGGTGATCCGCACGCCGTCGCCCTGGTATGCCCGGACCATAATGCCTGCGTGGTCGAACGCATCCACCAGGCTCGCCATGAGGTGCTCGTCCGCACGGATCCACAGGAAGTTGCCCTGGCTCGCCTGCAGTTTCCAGCCCTGGGCTTCCAGCTGCGCGGCCATCCGGGCGCGCTCCTGCTTGACGGCGCCAACCCGCGCGTCCATCTCCCCGCCGGCGTCCAGCGATGCGACGGCCGCCTTCTGGGCCAGCGCGCTCACGGCGAAGGGCAGGGCGGTCCGGCGCAGTCCGTCGGCGATTGCCGGGGCCGCCACGGCGTATCCCACGCGCAGGCCGGCCAGCCCGTAGGCCTTCGAGAAGGTGCGCAGGATGCAGACGTTCGGGTACTCGCGGTAGAGCGCCAGGGAGTCGGGGCCGCTGCCCGCTTCGGCGTATTCCACGTAGGCCTCGTCGATCACCACCAGGATGTCGGAGCGGACGGAGCGCAGGAACGCCTCGATGCGTTCATGGCTGATCGGCACGCCGGTGGGATTGTTGGGGGTGCAGAGCAGGATCACCTTGGTGCGGTCAGTGACGGCCGCGGCCATGGCATCGAGGTCGTGGCCCTCGGCCTCGTCCAGCGGAATCCGAACCGGCCGGGCGCCTGCCAGCTCCACCAGGATGGGGTACGCCTCGAAGGAGCGCCACGCGAAGATCACGTCATCCCCGGCGTCGCAC
>NZ_QAIQ01000039.1 GCF_003061105.1 Arthrobacter sp. HMWF013 | reverse complement strand
CCATCCACCTCAAAGAAGAGAGCACACCATGACCAACTTCGTTCCCACCCCCACCGTCCCGGCCCCGGACATCGTGCGCTGCGCTTACATGGAGATCGTGGTCACCGACCTCGCCAAGTCCCGTGCGTTCTACGTCGACATGCTGGGCCTGCACGTCACCGAGGAGGATGAGAACAACATCTACCTGCGCTCCCTCGAGGAGTTCATCCACCACAACCTGGTGCTCCGCAAGGGACCCATCGCCGCCGTCGCAGCCTTCGCGTACCGGGTGAAGTCCCCCGCCGAAGTGGACGCCGCAGAGGCCTACTACAAGGAACTGGGCTGCCGCACCGAACGCCGCAAGGAAGGCTTCACCAAGGGCATCGGCGACTCCGTCCGGGTGGAGGATCCGCTGGGCTTCCCCTACGAATTCTTCTACGAGGTGGAGCACGTGGAGCGCCTCACCCAGCGCTACGACCTCTACTCCGCCGGGGAACTGGTCCGCCTGGATCACTTCAACCAGGTCACCCCCGACGTACCCCGCGGCCGCAAGTACCTCGAAGACCTCGGCTTCCGGGTCTCGGAGGACATCCAGGATTCCGACGGCGTGACGTACGCGGCGTGGATGCACCGCAAGCAGACCGTCCACGACACCGCGCTGACCGGCGGCAACGGCCCGCGGATGCACCACATCGCGTTCGCCACGCACGAGAAGCACAACATCATCCAGATCTGCGACAAGATGGGCGCCCTGCGCATCAGCGACAGGATCGAACGCGGCCCCGGACGGCACGGTGTATCCAACGCGTTCTACCTCTACATCCTGGATCCGGACGGCCACCGCGTGGAGATCTACACCCAGGACTACTACACCGGCGATCCGGATAACCCCGTGGTCACCTGGGACGTGCACGACAACCAGCGCCGCGACTGGTGGGGCAACCCGGTGGTCCCGTCCTGGTACACCGAAGCCTCCCTGGTCCTGGACCTGGACGGCAACCCCCAGCCCGTCATCGAACGCGAGGAAAAGAGCGAAATGGCAGTGACCGTGGGCGCCGACGGCTTCTCCTACACCCGCAAGGACGGGTCCCCTGAAGGGGACCGGACCGGCTTCAAGCTCGGAGCGCAGCTGTAGCCATGCTGGATGCCACGACGATCGAGGCCATCGCGGACGAGCTGCTGGAGGCCGGCCGGAACAGGAAACCGGTCCCCCGGCTGACCGCCCGGTACCCGGAGATGACGGTGGAGGACTCCTATGCCGTGCAGCAGCTCTGGCGGCGGCGGAACGAGGAAGCCGGCCGGACCCTCGTGGGCCGGAAGATCGGCCTCACGTCCAAGGCCATGCAGGCCGCCACCGGCATCACCGAACCTGACTACGGTGCCATCTTCGATGACATGGTGCTCGAAACCGGCTGCTCGGTGGAGTGGGAAAAGTACACGCATCCCCGGGTTGAGGTGGAGCTGGCGTTTGTCCTCAAGGACGGGCTGAAGGGCCCCGGCTGCACCATTTTCGATGTCCTGAAGGCCACCGATTACGTGGTTCCGGCCCTGGAGATCCTTGATTCGAGGATCGAGATGGAGGGCCGGACCATCGTGGACACCATCTCGGACAACGCGGCCATGGGTGCCATGGTGATCGGCGGCAACCCGGTAAAACCCGACGCCGTGGACCTCCGCTGGGTCGCCGCCATCCTCTACAAGAACCAGACCGTGGAGGAAACCGGTGTTGCCGCCGGGGTCCTGGACCACCCGGCCAACGGGGTGCACTGGCTGGCCAACAAGATCGCAGCCCACGGGGACAGCATGAAAGCCGGCGACATCATCCTGGCCGGCTCCTTCACCCGTCCCATGTGGGTGTACAAAGGGGACACCGTCCACGCAGACTACGGACCACTGGGAGTTGTGACATGCCGCTTCGAATAGAAGACACCTTCCGCGACGCCCTGGCCGCGGCGGACCGTCCCCTGGCCGGAATGTGGGTGTGCTCCGGCAGCCCGCTCATCGCCGAACTCTGCGCCGGCTCAGGGCTGGACTGGCTGCTGGTGGATGCCGAGCACAGCCCCAACGGGCTCGAATCGGTCCTCGCCCAGCTCCAGGCCATCCACGGTTACCCGGTCCACACGTTGGTGCGGCCCCCCGTGAACGACACCGTGGTGATCAAGCAGTACCTGGACCTGGGCGTGCAGAACCTGCTGATCCCCATGGTGAACTCCCTGGCGGAGGCCGAAGCCGCGGTGGCCGCCACCCGCTACCCGCCCCACGGGGTCCGCGGCGTGGGGTCCGCCCTGGCGCGGGCCGCGCGCTGGAACCGGGTCCCGGACTACCTGGCCCGGGCCGGGGAGACCATCAGCGTCACGGTCCAGATCGAATCCGGCGCCGCCGTGGACGCGGTGGAGGAGATCCTGAAGACGGACGGCGTGGACGCCATCTTCCTCGGTCCCTCCGACCTCGCCGCGTCGATGGGACTGCTGGGCCAGCAGGACCACGAGGAGGTGCGTGCCGCCGTCGAGCATTGCCTCAAAGCCGCGAAAGCGGCAGGGAAACCCGCCGGCGTCAACGCGTTCAACCCGGACACCGCCCGGCGGTACCTCGACGCCGGTGCCGACTTCATCCTGGTGGGCGCCGACGTCGCCCTGCTGGCGCGGGGCTCTGAGGCCCTCGCCGCCCAGTACATCAAGGCCTCCGACGGCGGCTCCCCTGCCAGCTACTGAGCCGCCTCAGATGAGCATCGCCTGCCGCACACTGGCGGCCGATCCGGCGCCGCCCGCCCCCGATGAGGAGAACCTGCCCGCAGAAAGAACGTGGTAACTGTCGGAAGCATGGAGGGCAAACCCGATGTGCTGCTCCACCAGGAGGATGCTCATGCCGTCGCGCTGGGAGAGATTGACGATGGTCGCCTCGATCTCGGCCACAACGTTGGGCTGGATCCCTTCCGTGGGTTCGTCCAGGATCAGCAGGCGCGGATCGGTAATCAGGGCCCGGGCAATGGCCAGCTGCTGACGCTGGCCGCCGGAAAGGAGTCCCGCCCGCCGTGCCAGCAGCGGCCGGAGCGCGGGAAACATCTCGAGGGCCTCCGCCACCCGCTCAGCACCGTGCTTCCGCCCGTCCGCCACGAGCTGCAGGTTCTCCATGACGGACAGCTGCCCGAATGACTGCTGGCCCTGCGGCACATAGGCCATGCCGCGCGCCACCCGCTGGTGCGGGCGGAGGGCAGAGATGTCCTCCCCGTCCAGCGTGATGCGTCCCGCCATGGGTTTGAGAAGCCCGACGACGGCGCGCAGCAGCGTCGTTTTGCCGGCACCGTTGTGGCCCAGGACTGAGACAACGGCTCCGTCGTCCACGGTCAGGCTCACCCCGGAAATCACCTGGGTGCGGCCGTAGCCGGTCTGCAGATTCTCGATTGTCAGCATCAGTGGCCTTCCGTTCCCGAGGTGCCCGAGGTGCCCAGGTAGACGTCCTGCACCTTCGGGTCCGCCTGCACCTGCGCCACGCTTCCCTCGCTGAGGACCTTTCCGGCGGCAAGGACTGAGACCGACGTCGCGTATTCCCGGACAAAGTCCATGTCGTGCTCAATGACCAGGGTGATCCGGCTGGCGGCGATGCGCCGCAGCAGCTCGCCTGTTTCACTCCGCTCATCCTGGCTCATCCCGGCGATCGGTTCATCCAGCAGGAGCACGTCTGAGTTCTGCACCAGCAGCATGCCGATCTCCAGCCATTGCTTCTGTCCGTGGGCGAGGATGCCCGCTTGCTTGTCCGCCGCCCCCTCCAGGCCGATGATTTCCAAGGCCTCCTCCACGGCCGGCTCCACGGACGTCCGGCGGCGGAGCATCTTCAGCGGACCGCGGCCCGAGCCAGCGGCGATGTCGAGGTTCTGAAGCACTGAAAGGTTCTCAAACACGCTGGCGGTCTGGAACGTGCGTCCCACGCCCAGCCGCGCGATCTGGTGCACTTTGCGGCCCAGGATCTCTGTTCCGGTGTGGTTCACCGACCCCGAGGCCGGTACCAGTCCGGTGATGGCATCGATGACGGTCGTTTTCCCTGCACCGTTGGGGCCGATCAGGAACCGCAGGTCGCCCTGCATCACGTTGAGGTTGACGTTGTCCACGGCGAGGAATCCGTCAAAGGAGACCGAGAGGTCGCGGACTTCAAGGTATTTGGGCCGGCCGTGGCGCAGTCCACCGGCCTGGGGCTCCCCCTCGGGAAGCAGAGTGGGGGTAGTCATCTGCTGACCTCCTCGGACGTGGTGGCTTTGCGGCGGGCTTCAGGATCCGGGGCTGCGGGAGTTGGGGACACAGGATCTGGCGCTGCAGGGCTTGGGGCCGCGGCCCCGGCTGCTGCGGGCTCCACTGCCGCTTCGTGCGTCGCTGCTGCGGACGGGGTCCGGCGCCGCCGGCGCACCAGCGCCGGCAAGGACGCAAGCCCGCCCGGCATGAAGCCGATGACCAGGACGAACAGCAGCCCCTGGAAGTACACCCAGAACGAAGGGAAGGTGGAGGACAGGCTGGACTGGGCAGCGGCGACGCCCACAGCGCCAAGGACCGGCCCCAGCAGGGTGGCGCGGCCGCCGATTGCTACGCCGATCAGGAAGGCGATGGACGGGATCACGCCCACATCCGCCGGTGAAATGATCCCGACCAGCGGAACGAACAGCGCCCCTGCAATGCCTGCCAGCACAGCTGCAACCACGTAGATGACAGTCTTGACTGTCGCGGGATCGTAACCAAGGAACCGGACCCGCTCCTCCTGGTCCCGGACTGCCACCAGCAACTCGCCGAGCCGGCTGTGCATCAGCTGCCGTGCGGCGGCGAGGGAGAGCAGCAGGACTATCGCCGCGATCATGTACAGCATGAGCTTGTTGTTCGGGTCCTTCAGGTCGAAGCCGAAGAAGGACCGGAACCCGTTGAGGCCGTTGGAGCCGCCGGTGGTGGCCTGCTGGCCAATCAGGAACACCGCAAAGGCAGCCGCCAGGGCCTGGCTGAGGATCGCGAAATAGGCACCCTTGACGCGGCGCTTGAAGATCGCCAATCCCAGAACCAGTGCTACCAGCCCCGGTACCAGGACGACGGCAAGGAGCGTCACCGCGGGGCTGCGGAAGGGTTCCCACCAGCCCGGCACCTCGCCGCTGCCGTACAGGGACATGAAGTCCGGGACGCCGGAGCCGCCGAAGAGTGAGGCGTCGGCCAGCTTCATGTGCATGGCCATGATGTACGCGCCAAGACCGAAGAACACCCCCTGGCCCAGGGTCAGCATACCGCCGCGTCCCCACGCCAGGCCGATGCCGACCGCCACGATGGCAAAGCAGAGGAACTTCCCGAGCAGTGCCAGGTTGAACGCGGGAAGTACGGCGGGTGCAACCCCCAGGAGCAGGACCGCGCCGAGGGTGAATCCGGCCGCGGTTCCCATCCGTCCGTGCAACAGGCTTTTCATGCCAGGCTCCTCGTTTTGAGGCTGAAGATGCCCTGCGGCCGGAGCTGGAGGAACACCACAATGACGATCAGGATCAGCACCTTGCCGATGCTGGCCGTCGTCGAATACTCGAAGACGGACTGCAGCACTCCGAGGGAAAACGCAGCGATGACGGCTCCCTTGATCTGGCCGATGCCGCCGGCCACCACCACCAGGAAGGCATCCACGATGTAGTTGGTGCCCAGGTACGGGCTGGTGGAGCCAATCAGGGTGACGGCGACGCCGGCGATGCCGGCCAGGCCAGACCCGATGAAGAAGGTCAGCTGGTCGCTGCGCCTCGTGGACACCCCGGAGGTTTCCGCGAGGTCGCGGTTCAGGACAACAGCCCGGATCCGGCGCCCCAGCGGTGTGGCCTTCAGGAGCAGGACCAGTCCGGCCAGGCACACCAGCGAGAGCCCCAGGATGAAGAGCCGGGTCAGCGGGATGGGGGCGCCGAGCAACTCGATGTTTCCCTGCAGCCAGGCGGGCGCCCGGACATCCACGCTGGGTGCGCCGAAGATGTCACGTGCGGCCTGCTGCAGGATCAGCGCCACCCCGAAGGTGACCAGGAGGGTGTCCAGGGGCCGGTGGTACATGCGGCGCAACAGCACCGCTTCGAGCACCAGCCCCAGGACACCTCCCACCAGGAAGCCTGCGGGAATGGAAACCAGCAGCGATACGCCGGCGTCGGAGATGGCCCGCTGGACCACGAAGGCCGTGTACGCGCCGGCCATCATGAACTCACCGTGGGCCATGTTGATGACCCCCATCTGGCCGAACGTCAACGAGAGTCCCAGTGCTGCCAGCAGCAGCACCGAGCCGAGACTGAGTCCGGCGAACATCTGCCCTATCAGGAGTTCCATTCCAGCAGGCCTTTCATCGATTTTCTGGAGCGGCCGCTACTTGGCCAGGTCCTTGGCCCAGTCGTAGGTGGCCAGGAACGGATCCGGTTCAACTGCCTCGGGTGATGACCACACCGTGTCGATCAGGCCGTCCGCATTGATCTTGCCGATGCGCGGGGTTTTGGTGATGTGGTTGTTCTCCCCGTTGACGGTGACCATGCCTTCAGGCGCCTCGAAGCTCACCCCGTCCGCTGCGGCCTGGACCTTGTCGACCTCAAATGACCCGGCCTTCTCCACCATGGCTTTCCACAGGTAAAGCGAGGTGTAGGCAGCTTCCATGGGGTCGCTGGTTACCCGCTCGGAGCCGAACTTGGCCTTGAACGCGGCAACGAACTTCTTGTTGGCCGGGGTGTCCAGGGTCTGGTAGTAATCCCACGCAGTCAGCTGTCCCTGGACGTTGTCCAGGCCGACGCCGGGGACTTCCTCCTCGGCGATGGAGACGGAGACCACCGGCATGGTGTCCGCCGTCAGGCCGACGCTCTTGTACTGGCGGAAGAAGGCAACGTTGCTGTCGCCATTGAGGGTGTTGAAGACCGCATCGGCCTTGGAGTCGCGGACCTTGTTGACGATGGTCGAAAATTCGGTGGAGCCAAGCGGTGCGTATTCTTCCCCGAGGACTTCGATGCCTTTGGCCTCGGCGTAGGCCTGGATGATCTTGTTGGCTGTGCGCGGGAAGACGTAGTCACTGCCAACGAGGAAGAGTGACTTGGTCCCCTGCTCGGCCAGGTAGTCCAGGGCCGGAATGATCTGCTGGTTGGTGGTGGCTCCGGTGTAGAAGATGTTCTTCGAGGACTCGAGGCCCTCGTACTGCACCGGATAGAAGAGCAATGCGTCGTTGGCCTCAAACACGGGGAGCATGGCCTTGCGGCTGGATGAGGTCCAGCCACCGAACACGGCGGCGGTGCAGTCCTGCTGGATCAGCTTTCCGGCACGCTCAGCGAACTTGGTGGGTTCGCTGGCGCCGTCTTCACTGATGACCTCAAGCTTTTTGCCCAGGACACCGCCGGAAGCGTTGATCTCCTCGGCTGCCAGGGTGAGGGAGTCGAAAACAGTGCTCTCGCTGATGGCCATGGTGCCCGAGAGCGAGTTGATGAACCCCACTTTGACGCTGCTGCCTGAAGTGTCAACGCAGGACGTACCGCTGCTGGCGGTGGAGCCTGCGGACGCCGGATCCGCGATCTGGCTGCCGCAGCCTGCCAGGACAGTGGCCATGGCGGCTGCCGCCAGGGGAAGGAAAGCGCGGTTGGTGACCGAAACCCTCATATGTACCTGCTTCTCACTCCGCCGCTGCGCTGGGCAGCGGCTCGCCTCCGAGGCCCGTCAGAAGTGACCCCTTGCGATGAATCTAGGAGCGGATTGTTTCGGCACCGGCGGGGTTGGTTTCGAGTCAGTTTCCGGACTGTTGCCGTGGCTGGCCTGAGACGATGGTGCACACCGTAAGGGCGGGAGGAACCGCGGAAAAGCGGGGGCTAAGAGTTAACCTGCGGGAAACCTGCCGGCGCGTAACTTTGGCCTGGACGCCGGACACAATCGGGTCGACGCACCAAAAAACTGTCCTGACCTGCGGCTATACGGAGGGTCCATCAGGGAAGGGCCGTCGGCGTTTCCTGGACTGATCAACCGTGGGTTACCCCAGTGCGGGCGCCACGGATGTGCCGCCACTGAATTGCCGGCGGGCCCAGCGCGCCAGCTTCTTGCCTTTGCCCTTCCACCAGCTGTCCTCGTCCTTGTCGTGGTGCAGGCGGAAGATGATCGCCACCATCACGAACATGGACATGCAGACATCCGTCCAGGACCAGGACAACGCGTCAATCAGGACACTCATGCCCGTAGCGATGATGGACGGGATGGCCAGCGTCCGGAACACGGTACTGGCAAGGTAGCGCCGGTGCGACCTCGGCACAGACAGCGCCCGCACCATGTCGAAGCAGACGCACACCACCACGACGGTCTGGCCGATGGCGAGCAGGATCAGCCCGGCGGTGGACCCTGCGAACATTTGGACTGAAGAACCGAACACGTGAAAACCCCCAGAGGCTCGAACCTGCGCTGTGAGACCCAGCTGCAGTTCCATTCAAGACAAAGGGGGCGGAGCCGTCACGAGTAGTGAGTACTCTACTTTCGGTTGAGGTTAATTGCCCGGAGCTTCCCCGGCGCCGTTCAACGAGGCCAGGGCCGCCCGGAGCCGGGTATCGGCGTCGTTCGCGACCTCCTGGACGGCTGGGCTGTCGCTAAGTTTTGCCATGGTCTGCGGATCGATGGCCTGGATGGTGGTCCGGGCAGCGTCCGGGCCGCGGCGGACCACCACGTTGCACGGCAGCAGCGCCCCCATGTCCGGCTCGGCGGACAGCGCCCGGTTTGCCAGGGCAGGGTTGCAGGCACCGAGGATCACATAGTCGCCCAGTGCGTCTGCTGCCTCGACGCCGAGCTTGGTCTGGAAAGTGGCACGGACGTTGATCTCGGAGAGGATCCCAAATCCCTGCACAGCAAGGGCTTCGCGGGTGCGCTGCACGGCATCCTCCCATTCCAGCGGTACTGTCACGGTATGCGTGTAGTTCATGGCTGCTCCTGAACGGTTGATGTAACTGCCTACATCGCCAGCATACCCCTATGGGTATTTGACCTCATAGTGCTCACATCACCCAGCCAGCTACGTGCCCAGCGCCCTGGGGCGCCAGATCACCACAGCCTGGGACCGTGCGCGGGGCCGCTGCCCGCGGGCAAGGCTCACCACATCGCCGGCCGCACCGGCGGCAAAGATCCGCTGGTCAAGCGGACGACGGCGGCCCAGTTCCTCGGTCAGTTCACTCACCCTGGACTGCAGTGCAGCCACCTGGTTCTCGAGCTCCAGGATCCGCTTGATGCCTTCCAGCGAGACGCCTTCATGGGACAGCCGCTGGACTTCACGCAGCATGTTCACGTCCCGCTGCGAGTAGCGGCGGGACTTCCCCGGCGCGCGGCTGGGCGAAACGATGCCCAGCCGGTCGTACTGCCGGAGGGTCTGCGGGTGCATGTCCGCCAGTTCAGCCGCCACGGAGATCACGAAGATCGGCTGGTCAGCGCTGATGTCCACGGTCTGCTCCGTTGCCTACAGCCGGGCCTTGGCGGCCAGGCCGCTCCGGACATCGGCATCGGCGGTGGCTGCGGCGAACGCCTTCACGGCCGCCTCGGCTTCCTTGTTCAGGTTCTTGGGAATGGCGACGTCGATAGTCACCAGGAGGTCACCGGTGGCCTTGGACGTCTTCACGCCGCGGCCCTTCACCCGAAGAGTGCGGCCGGACGGGGTGCCTGCCGGAACACGGACCCGGACCTTCTCGCCGTCCAGGGTGGGGAC
>NZ_QAIQ01000406.1:11927-13132 GCF_003061105.1 Arthrobacter sp. HMWF013 | reverse complement strand
GCTCTGACATGATGACCTCCTGAAACAGGTGATCCACGCTGTGTGGATCACCTTCAGGATCCCTCCGGCGCAGCCCGCGGACATCGGCAGACCGGGCCTTCTTCGGCATCCGCCCCTGGGTAGTTATGCCCATCGCACCGATGCATACTGGTGGTCAGGAGGTGGACGTGGCCGACGACGCAGATCACTTGGCGCGGGCCCGGACGTTCCAGGCGGCGTTCGCTTGGCGGCAGGCGTGCGACGAGTTCCGCGCCGCCGGCGGGCTCCCGGCCCTCGAGATTGACGATGTGGAGCGCTACGCCGAGTGCGCCCAGATCGCAGGGCTTACCGACGACGCGATCACCGCGCTCGAGCGTGCCTTCGAGGTTCGGGCCGCTGACGGCCAGGTGCGCGCCGCCCTTGCCTCCGCGTTCTGGCTCTGGGAGGCCCATCACCTTAATAATGAGTTCGCCCAGGCCAATGGCTGGATGGCACGGGCCCGGGAGCTTGGTCCGGACGACGCGGGCGGAGAGCCCGGCTGGCTGCTCATCACCATGGCTTACGGCCGCATCGCCGCCGGAGCGTATGACGAGGCGGGGGCGCTCCTTGCGCGCGCCCGCGAGAGGGCTGCCGCCGTGCACGACGCCGATCAGCTGGCGTTCTCGACGCTCCTCACCGGCCGCGCACTGGTCAAGTCGGGCCGCCTTGCGGACGGACTCGACTGCCTCGACGATGCGATGCTACGCGTTGTTGCCGGTGAGACGACGCCACGGGCCACGAGCCTGCTCTTCTGCGCGGCGATCGGCACATGCCAGATGGAGGCCCGCGACCTCTCACGGGTCCGCGAGTGGAGCACAGCCCTCGGCTCCTGGCTTGATACCGTTCCTCCGTTCGGGGGACCGTTCTACGGCAACTGCCTGACGTACCGGGCGGTCCACCTCCGGCTCGCGGGGCATTGGGCGGCGGCCCTCTCCGAGCTTCAGGAGGCATGCTCGAGCCTGGCCGAAAATGCAGGCACCCGCCTGCTCGGCCATGCTCGCTACGAACTCGGTGAAACGCATCGCCTCCTCGGCGACTTCCCAGCGGCCGAGGAAGCCTTCCGGGCGGCAGCGTTCTCCGGGGGACCTACGCAGCCAGGACTCGCCCTGCTCAGGCTCCGCCTTAAGGACGTGCAGGCCGCGGCAGCGGGAATCCGGCGCGCGCTCGGCGAGGCCGCGGAGCCGGGT
>NZ_QAIQ01000406.1:2788-11917 GCF_003061105.1 Arthrobacter sp. HMWF013 | reverse complement strand
CTGCTGCCCGCGGCCGTGACCGTCCTCCTCGCGGCGGGTGCCGCGGGGGAAGCTGCGGCCGCTGCCGCCGAGATGGGCAGCCTAGCGGAGCATTTCGCCTCCGACAGCGTGCGCGCCGCCCATGCGCGGGCCCTGGGCGAGCTGGCCCTTGCCGATGGTGAGTGGCAGAAGGCGCTTCCCGAGCTCCGACGGTCAGCCGATCTGTGGCGGTTGTTGGATGTCCCCTACGAGATTGCGCGGTGTTCCGTCCTCCTGGCCACGGCGTACCGGAGCGTGGGCGACCACGAGGCCGCCGGCCTGGAGCTGGAATCGGCTCGGAACGGGTTCACGCTGCTCGGCGCCCGCCCAGACGTCCTTGAGGTCAAGGGCATGCTCCTGCCCGCCGGCGCCCCGTCCCAGCATGGCCTTTCGCCACGCGAAATCGAGGTGCTCAGGTTGATCGTGCAGGGCCTGACGAACCGGGCAATTGCGGGTGAGCTCTTTATCAGCGAGCGGACGGTCCACCGCCATGTGGCCAACATTCTCGACAAGCTCGGCGTGAGCTCCCGAACGGAGGCGGCGGCTCGTGCCATTGGCCGCGGGATCGTCAGCATCGGCCCGTGAGACGGCGTCGAGCATCCGTATGTCCACTGCCCGAAGCTGAGTGTCCGCACTGTTTCGGGTTCACCCCGTCCTGGAATGTCAATAGCCGGAGGTCCCACGCGCTATTGGGAAGATACTGTTCGGAAGTCCCCGCCGACACACAATAGGGGGTGTTACCTGGCGCTTTCGGATAGCCAACTCTCAGCGATGAACATAGGGACCAAGTGCTTATTGACAATATCCATCGTGTTGAGGATCCTCATTCCTATCTGATCAATACACTTCAGACCGAACCGGAAATCAGATTCTTATGGGCGACGACGGCTGTAGAGAATTGCAATTGGATTTGCTCGGGTCGTGGCGGCTGCGCCGGGACACCACCGTCCTCCATGTTGCAACACGTCAGCAACGCCTTATCGCCGCGCTGGCCATCCGGGGTCCAAACCTTCGGAGCTATCTCGTCGGTCTGTTGTGGCCGGAATATCCTGATGCGCGTGCGCTGGAAAGTCTGCGCGTGAGTGTCCACCTCATTTCACGGCAGGTGCCCGGTTTGGTCGTAAATGCCGGTGCAATGTTGTCACTGAACGATCGGGTTGATGTGGACCTGCACCGGATCAGGGCCCGGATCCGCACCCTGCACCACGCCGGACTTGACGGCGAAGTTGGCTCCTCATTGCATGAGCTGCGGGATGCGGAGGTGCTGCCGGGCTGGTATGAGGACTGGGTGATGTTTGAACAGAGCAGGCTGCGGCAGGACCGGCTTCGCGCTTTCACGGCCATTTCGCGGCAGTCACTTGCCCGGGGTATTTATGAGGTAGCGGGGGAAGCCGCCGAGGCAGCACTGGAAATTGAGCCGCTCTATGAGAACGCCGTTCGGCTCCTCATTGCTGCGGAGATCCTGCAAAACAACCCGGCCGCTGCGTTGAGGTCCTATGAGCGCTACCGGGTAAAGCTCCATGTAGACATGGGGATTGTGCCTTCCGAGGCCCTCACAAACCTCATCACTGACGCACTTGATCACCAAGCCACCCCGAGGATGGAGAACCTACTTCCCGCCGGCAATTCCTGGCTGGCCGGCCAGCCACTCCTGCACCACTCTTAGGACCTCGTAGGGGTCAGCGGTGGATACAGTGCTTAGGGCGCTTCCAGGGGTCTGCCCGTAGGTTATTCGCGCCCGGAAACCCTGGGCGTGACCTTGCTCCTGCCATCTCCTGATGATCATCGTCTCTACCGGCGGGATCTCGCCGTCATCGGCTTTATCCCCACTGCCCGGCCCGGGGTGGTCGTCTCTCGTCATGGCGTTCATCCGCTCCCGGTCTGTGCCTCGGTCCGTTTTGGAAGGTCCGGATGTAAATGCACCTTAATCGTCACCTGCCGGCCTGAGAGATGCCTGACCGGTTCACGGTGTGCACTTCTTCTGGCTGCTTTTGATTGTGTTGCAGGAGAATCAGGAAATATCGCACCTTTCCGAAATAATGGCTCAAGATTCACCACGTTGCCATTTCGAACTGCGGGGCGTGCAGGACCGGTAACGCTGCAGTAACGCGCCCGTGGTCGACTTTTCCCATTACCGTGCACTTCATCAGTTCTGAAAAGTGCGCCTGTTTCGGAAGAGGGCTGCGAGATGGTTTTCCCGGGTGACGACGGCAGGCTCCCGGTAATTTATGTCCGGGGCTTTGCCGGTAATGGCTCCGCAATCAACAGCGCAGTGGACGATCCGTTTTATGGCTTCAGCCAGGGGTCGGTGCATGTACGCGCGGACAGTAACGGAAGGGCGAAGTTCCACCAGTTTGAATCTCCAATGCTCCGGCTGGTCACGGATCATAAGTACGAGGTGCCGGTTCACGGGGACCAATGGGCTTACCTGAATGGGGTGGACGCCGGCACCGTGAACCCCGCATCGGTGTGGATCCACCGTTTCTATGACGAATCGGCGGACACGTTTTCTGAGGAGCCGGAGGGTTTTTCGTTCCAGGACGCTGCGCGGGACCTCTTCAAGCTCATCAGGCTTGTCCTGGAAAAGACAGGTGCCCCCAAAGTATTTCTTGTTGCCCACTCCATGGGAGGGCTGATCTGCCGCTCTCTCCTGCAGCGCATTATTCCGGAGGCCCTCGCCGGCGCGGACGGGGAGATCGACCCTTCCGCCGGGAACCGGTTTGTGGCGCGGGTATTCACGTATGCCACCCCCCATGGCGGAATCCGCTTCGCGATAGGCTTCGGGCTGCTTGAGCGCATCCGGGACGCCACCGGCATCCAGGGCGCCGACATCTTCGGCCCTGACCGGATGTACGACTACCTGACACCGGAAAAGCTAAGGCGGAAAAGAACCCGCGACGACTTCATCCCGACCGAAATTCCGGATGACGGGTTTCCGGTGGATGAACTGTTCTGCCTGGTCGGTTCCAATCCCGAGGACTACGACGTTGCGTTCGGACTGTCCTCAAAAGCGGTAGGTGCCCGCAGCGACGGCCTCGTCCAGATCGATAACGCCGCGGTCCGGGGGGCTCCGCTGGCCGTGGTGCATCGCAGCCACAGCGGGCGCTACGGGATCGTCAATTCGGAGGAGGGCTACCAGAACCTGCAGCGGTTCCTCTTCGGGGACCTCAAAATCGAAGTGGAGCTGGTGGGTTTCACAGTCGGCAAGGCCGCCCCGCCCGAGGTCGAATTCCAGCTCGACGTCGGGCTGGCCATACGCGGACTGCCCGTCCTGGTCCATGAGCAAAGCGCCGCCCACTTCTGCCCTGTGCAGATAGAACACTGGCGGGAAGGTGACCCCATAGACTCGCCCGTTCCACTGCTCACGACCTTCCTCTCCTCGAAAGCGCCCCGTCCGCGCGTGGGAGGCAGGGAAGTACCCCGGCTGCGCCACGCCCTCAAACTCCGGCTCATGTCCATCACCGAAAAGGAAGGCCACTTTTTCTTTGATGACCACATGGAACAGACCGAGGACTGGCAGGACACCCTGCTCGTTGACATCGAACCGCCCACTGCGCAGCGGCCGCTGCCCAAGGCATGGGCCGCGTGGAACAGCACCATTCCAACCGCCCTGCGGGACTGGGACCCCGACGATAATGATCAGCTGAAAGACACAGACAGCACACCTGAACACTGGCAAGGACGGATTGACGTCCCGGAAGTATCCAGGGCCCTGCTTGGACTGAACGCGGGCATACGGCTCACGGTAACCCCGCGCACGCTCACCTTCTGACCCGCAGATGAGCCCCTCCGGGGGATGCGTTGAAGGGGTTGCCTGTCAGTCGGACCCGCCGGCAAATGCGCTGGCGCCTGCCTCCGCTACGGTCTGGTCCTGTTCACCCGACCCTCCACTGACGCCGATGGCACCGACCACTTGGCCATCACGGGTCAAGGGGATACCGCCGGCGAATATCATGATCCGTCCGTGGTTGCTGGCATGGATTCCATAGAACTGGTTTCCCGGTTGGGAGTTGTCGCCAAGGTCCTTGGTCTGGATATCAAAGGCTCGTGAGGTGAAGGCCTTGTTGATCGAGATGTCGATGCTGCCGATCCAGGCGCCGTCCATACGGACGTGGGAGACGAGGTTGCCGCCGGCATCCACGACCGCGATGTTCATCGGCTGGCCGATTTCCCCGGCGCGCTTTTCAGCGGCGGAGATGATGGTGCGGGCTTCGGCGAGGCTGGGTGACGTCATTGTCTTGCTCCTTGTTCTCGGTGAATTTGTTACGCGCTGACGTAGCCGTTGGGGTTGAGGACGTATTTGGTGGCTGCGCCGGCGTCGAATTCGGCGTAGCCGCGGGGTGCCTCGTCCAGGGTTATCGCTTTGCCGTTGACGGCCTTGGCGATCTGGACTCTGTCGTGGAGGATGGCCATCATCAGCTGCCGGTTGTATTTCATGACCGGGCACTGTCCGGTAGTGAAGGCAAGCGATTTGGCCCAGCCGGTGCCGAGGCTGAGCGACAGTGAACCCTTCTTTGCTGCATCGTCGACGGCGCCAGGGTCGCCGGTGACATACAACCCCGGGATCCCCAAAGCGCCGCCGGCCGCGGTGATTTCCATCAGCGAGTTCAGCACCGTGGCCGGGGCCTCCTCGGCTTCCCTGCCATGGCCGTGGCCGCGGGCTTCGAAACCCACGGCATCAACGCCCGCGTCGACTTCGCGGACCCCCAGGATCTGTTCGATCTGGTCCGCGGGGTCTCCGTTGGCGACGTTGATGGTTTCGCAGCCGAAGCTGCGGGCCTGCCCGAGCCGTTCCTCGTTCAGGTCCCCGACGATCACCACCGCAGCGCCGAGCAGCTGAGCACCTGCCGCGGCGGCCAGCCCTACCGGGCCTGCGCCGGCGACGTACACGGTGGAACCCACCCCCACCCCGGCCGTGACGGCTCCGTGGAATCCCGTGGGGAAGATATCCGAGAGCATGGTCAGGTCCATGATCTTCTCCAGCGCCTGGTCACGGTCCGGGAACTTCATCATGTTCCAGTCCGCGTACGGGACCAGGACGTATTCGGCCTGTCCGCCCACCCAGCCGCCCATGTCCACGTAGCCGTAGGCGCTGCCTGGCCGGTCCGGGTTCACGTTCAGGCAGATTCCGGTCTTCCGCTCCTTGCAGTTCCGGCACCGGCCGCAGGAGATATTGAACGGGACCGAGACGATATCACCGACCTTGATGAACTCAACGTCCGGCCCGGTCTCCACCACCTCGCCGGTGATTTCGTGGCCGAGAACCAGACCGGCGGGGGCGGTGGTCCGGCCCCGGACCATATGCTGGTCCGATCCGCAGATGTTGGTGGTGACGGTGCGGAGGATCACCCCGTGCGGGATCTTCCGGCCGACGTTGGCCGGGTTGACCCCGGGGCCGTCCTTCAGCTCAAAGATGGGATATTCGGTGTCAATGACTTCGACCTTGCCGGGTCCCTTGTAGGCAACTGCTCTGTTTCCAGACAACGGGCTCTCTTCTCTTCCGTGGCTGCTGCCCGGCTCAACAGTCCGTGTGGGTATGGTGGCGACATTGAACAACATGTGCGGCCACCTGGACAAGATCCGAAAGTCCCCGGTCCCCGCCGAACGCTGTGCTGGCCGGTCAAAGGCCTTCGAAGAGGTCGGTCAGCAAAGCACTTCCGGCCGGCCGGCCCGGCCACGCCAGGACAGCCGATTCCCGGGACACGATCCTGGCCCAGCGGCGCGGGTCCACACCCGGATCGATCAGGACGTCCCGCTGCGACTTATGCTCCAGCAGGCCGGCGATGATCCGGGACGCCACCGCGCTCGTGTCCACCTCAATGTCAATCCGATCATCGGGGACCGGACGCAGGTGGTATTCGCGGGTGGGGTCCCACGGCGTCAGACCCTGGCGTTGCCGGCTGACGTTCCACCGGTCAAAGGTCGAGGCACGCATGGCACCGTGCACCAGCCGCCGCAAGCCCGGGCCCGGCGTTTCCCTGGCCCGGGCGAACGCTTCGTCGGTTGCCCTGCCCACCGCGATGTGGTCCCGGTGCCCGGTGATTCCGTCAGGCCCGAAGGTGGCTACCACCTGGGGCCGCTCCTGGAGCAGGATCTCCAGGATCCTGCCCACCAGTTCCTCGAAGTCGACTTCCGGCACCCTCCCGTCGGCGTAGTCCAGCCACTCGTGCCGGTCGGGGATCCTGCCGTGGGCCTGCCACGCGCTGGCGCTCTCCCGGCGCCGCCAGGCACCCAACTCTTCGGGCGTCGTCGGGACACCTTTGCTGATCTGCCCGGCGCCGCCATCGGTGGCGAGCACCAGGCAGAACCTGAACCCGGGGTCGTCCTCGTGCAGGGCAATCGAGCCCGCGCACCCGTACGCATCGTCATCGGGGTGGGCCACCACAACCGCCAGTGAGTGCGGCTCATTCACAAAACAGACGCTAAACCCAACAGCAGCAGAATCACAAGGCCAAGGTTTGGCACCCTGTTGCACCGGCGCCGGATGGAGTAGGTTGCTCGGATGGAGCAGACGTATCAGGTCATCGTGGTCGGGGCCGGGTTTGCCGGCCTGACAGCTGCCAGGAAACTTGGCCGCAAGGGCGTCAGGGTGTTGCTGATCGACGCCAACAACTATCACCAGTTCCAACCCCTCCTCTACCAGGTGGCGACGTCCCAGATCGGCGTCTCGGCCATTGCCCGGCCCATCCGGTCGGTTTTCCGCCGCCTCAGGTCGGTCAGGGTGCTCACCGCGGAAGTGGCGGCAGTGGATGCAGCCAACGGCACGGTCACTACCTTGGAGGGCGACACTTTCCAGGCGCAGGTGCTCGTCATTGCGGCCGGCGCCGTGCCCAACTTCTTCAACACCCCGGGCGCAGAAGAGCTTGCCTTCCCGTTGTACTCGGTCACCGACGCCACCAGGCTCGGCGCCAGGCTCACCCAACTCCTGGACCAGGCCGACCGGGAGTCCGGCGGCTCCGTGGACGTGGTGGTCATCGGCGGCGGCCCTACGGGCGTGGAGACCGCCGGGGCCATGATGGAAAACGTCAAGTACGTGGTGTCCAAGTACTTCTCGCCAGAGCTCGCCGCCCGGTGCCATGTGCACCTGGTGGACATGATCCCGAACGTGATGAATGCCTTCTCGGCCAAGTCGCAGGAATACACCAAAGAACGCCTCGAGAAGATCGGCGTCCAGCTGCACCTGGGAGTCGGCGTCACGGAGGTCCGGCCAGACGGCGTGGCGCTCGCCGACGGGGCATTCATTCCCGGCCGGGTGGTGGTCTGGGCGGGCGGATTGAAGGCCGGCAAGATCATCACAGACTCCGGCATACCGCAGGGCAAAGGCGGACGGATCGATGTGCACCCGGACCTGACCGCGCCGGAATTCGACGGTGTGTACGTCCTGGGCGACGCGGCCAACATCACCGACTCGACGGGAGCCAAACTGCCGCAGCTTGGCTCCGTGGCACAGCAGGCCGGGAAATGGGCGGCGAAGAACATTTACGCCGACCTCACCGGCGGTGAGCGCCAGCCATTCAAGTACCTGGACAAGGGCTACATGGGGATGATCGGCCGGGGCGCTGCGGTCGCCGAAATCGGGCGCCAGCGCGTCCAGCTCCAAGGGCCGCTGGCGTTCGTGGCCTGGCTGCTCGTGCACCTCGCCCTGCTGTCCGGATTCCAGCAGAAGGTCCGCGCATTGTTTTCCTGGCTCAACGGCTACATCACCCACAGCCCCGCCCAGGTAGTGGTGGGCCGTCCCGATTGACCGCCGCCCGCGGACCACTTACCGGTCAGCTGCCCCGGTACGTTGAGTAGGCGAACGGGCTGAGCAGCAACGGCACGTGGTAGTGCTCGGCGCCTGTCACCGAGAAGACGAGGTCCACTTCGGGGAAGAAGGTGGGTGTTCCGAGGCTTTCGTAGTAGGTGCCGGTGCCGAAGTTGAGGCGGTAGGTGCCCGGCTCCAGCTGTTCGGGGCCGAGGTTTTTCGCCCGTCCATCGGCGTCTGTGGTGCCGTTGCCCAGGGAAGTCCACCTCCCGCCGTCGCGCCGGTAGAGTCCGACGGCGACGCCCGCGGCGGGGCGCCCGGAGCCGGTGTCCAGGATATGTGTGGTGACCTGTGAGGTGCTCATGGGCTGATGACTCCTTGAAGGCGCAGCAGTGCGATTTCCCTGAGCTGCTCGGCGATGATGGGTTCTTCCTGCTCCGGGGTATGCGCCAGCCTTTCCCGGAGGGCGGTGAGGATATCGCCGCCGGTGCGCCCTGCTGCGCGGATCAGGAACACCCGGCCGAACTTGTCCTCATAGGCACGGTTCCCGTCAGCGAGGGCGGCCGCCAGTGAGGCGTCCGCCGGGCCCAGCCCTGCCTGCTCCGAGCGGGACATCGCCGCTTCGGTGGTGCGGGCCGTGGGCCTCTCCCCGATGCGCGGGTGGTGGGCCAGTGCGGACTCGACCTCCTCCGGGGTGAAGGGATCTGCGGCGTGCCGGGCGAAGTCCAGCAGGTCCTGCCCGGAGGCGAACGGGCGGGCGCTGACTATCCCGTCCACCCAGCGCTGGACATCGACGCAAGGTCGCAGCAGGGCCTCGGCTTGGGCGGTGGGCGCTGTGTTGAAGGCAGCCAGCCTCACGTCGCGGCGGAGCAGTTTCCCGGTGGGGGTCAGGCTGTCCACCACGCTCCCACGAAGGTAGGTGCGCCGGACCACGCCGGTGAGGGCCTTGCCGTCGTAGGGGGTGATGGGGTTCTTGTGCTGGAGCTTGGCCACGTCCACCACGAACGCCTCATCCGGGGCGAAAACGGCGAAGTCCGCGTCGAAACCGAGGGCGAGCCGGCCCTTATTGGATACACGGGCCATGGCGGCCGGCTTGTCCGCCATCCAGGAGACCACCTGTTCCAGGGAAATTCCGCGGCGCCGGGCTTCCGTCCAGATCAGGGACAGGCCCAGCTGCAGCGAGGACACTCCGCCCCAGGCCACGGCAAAGTCGCCGTTTTCCAAGTCCTTGAGGTCCAGGGTGCTGGGGGAGTGGTCCGAGACGATGCAGTCGATGGTCCCGTCCTGCAGGCCCTGCCACAGCAGCTCGCGGTTGGCGGCTTCGCGGATGGGCGGGCAGCACTTGAAGGCGGTGGCGCCGTCCGGGA
>NZ_QAIQ01000406.1:0-2778 GCF_003061105.1 Arthrobacter sp. HMWF013 | reverse complement strand
TCTCCACGGGGAGCTTCACGCCGTCGCGCTTTGCCGCGGCGATCATGGGCAGCGCGTCCGACGACGAGAGGTGCACGATGTGCGCACGGGCACCGGTGTGCCGGGCCCGTTCGATGACCTCGGCGATGGCTGTGTTCTCGGCACCGCGTGGGCGGGAGGCCAGGAACGTGGAGTAGCGGCCGCCGCCGGGGTGGGGCGCGCGCTCGATCTCGTGCGGATCCTCCGCGTGGACCAGCATGAGGGAGTCGAATGACCTGAGCTCAGCCATGTCCTCCTCCAGCTCGTCTGCGCCCAGGTCCGGGAACTCGTCCACGCCCGAATGCAGGAGGAAGCATTTGAAGCCGAATACGCCTTCCTCATGCAGCGGTCGCAGGGCGTGTCTGTTGCCCGGGACGGCGCCGCCCCAGAAGCCGACGTCCACGAAAACCTGGTCCTCGGCTACATCGCGTTTGAGCTTGAGGCCTTCCACGGTGGTGGTGGGCGGGATGGAATTCAACGGCATGTCGATGATGGTGGTGACGCCGCCGGCGGCCGCCGCCCGGGTGGCGGAGGTGAACCCTTCCCACTCGGTGCGGCCGGGCTCATTGACGTGGACGTGGGTGTCCACCAGGCCCGGGATCAGGATCTCGCCGTCCGCGAGCTCAACCATTTCGGTGCCGGCCAGGCCGGCCCCGAGCGGCGCGAGCGCTGCGATCTTCCCGCCACGCACGCCCACTTCATGGGGTGCGATGCCGGCGCCGGTGAGGATCCGCTGGCCCCGGATGACCAGGTCGTAGTGTTCTTCCGGCATTCAATGCCGCCCGGTGAGGCGGATCTGGCGGTTGACGTCCTTGTACAGGAGGTACCGGAAGGGGCCGGGGCCGCCGGCGTAGCAGGCCTGCGGGCAGAAGGCGCGGAGCCACATGAAATCGCCGGCCTCCACTTCCACCCAGTCATCGTTCAGGCGGTAGACGGCCTTGCCTTCGAGGACGAACAGGCCATGCTCCATCACGTGGGTTTCCGCGAACGGGATGGTGCCGCCGGGCTGGAACGTGACGATGTTGACGTGCATGTCGTGGGCGAGGTCGTCCGGGTCCACGAAGCGGGTGGTGGCCCAGGCGCCGTTGGTGCCGGGCATGGGACGCGGCTCCACGTCCTGGTCGCGGGTCACGAAGGACTTTGCGGTGAAGCCTTCCAGTGGTTCGTACGCCTTGCGGATCCATTGGAAGGAGGCTGCTTCGCCATCGGCGGGGGCAGGATTCCGGATTTTCCAGTCCGCACCTGCGGCGAGGTAGGCGTAGCCGCCGGCCTCGAGCCTGTGGATGCCGCCGTCGAGCGTCAGGACCAGTTCGCCCTTGGTGAGGAAGATGACGCCTTCGACGCCGGCCTCGGGCTCGGGCTCCTCGCTTCCACCGCCCGGGGCTAGTTCCACGATGAGCTGGCTGAAGGTGGTGGCGAAACCGGCGATGGGACGGGCGATGATCCATGACCGTGTCTTCTTCCAGCCCGGGAGGTTGGAGGTGACAATGTCCCGCAGCACACCCTTGGGGATCACCGTGTACGCCTCCTTGACCACCGCGCGGTCGGTCAGGAGCTGGGTCTGCGGTGGGAGGCCGCCTTCGGGGGAAAAGTAGGTGCTCAAGAATTTGCTCCTTGGGAATGAGGGGAGAGGGCCAGCCGGGGGTGCGCCAGGCCGGTCAGCTGGGAAACCCCGACGCCGGCAAGGGCCTGGACCTCTTCGGCACCAACGGCCCCGCACTGGACCCCGCGCAGGACGAAGGCTGCCAGCGCACGGGCGGTGGCGGGCTCGTCCATGACACCGCCTGGTATCCGATCGACGTAGCTTCGGAGCCTGGCCGCTGCGGCGGGAAGCCCCTGGCGGTAAAAGGCGTAGGTGGCGGCGAACCTGCTGGGCAGCTGGGCCGGGTGCAGGTCCCAGCCCTGGTAGTAGCCGCGTTCCAGGGAGCGCCGGACCAGCCGTCCATGCAGCTCCCAGGCGCTCTCCACGTTGCCGCCCACCGGGACGATGTTGGTGGAGCCGTCCGAAAGCCGGATGCCCGTTCCGGCGACGGCGAGCTGCATGACTTCCTTGGCGAAGTCTGCCACCGGGTGCTCCATGGACTGGTATTCGGCGGCGATCTGCAGGGACGCGGAGTAGTCATACGTCCCGTAATGCAGGCCGCTGATCCGGCCAGGGACTGCATGGGGCAATTGCGCCACCGGCGAGGTGCCGTCCGGGCCGAGGATCAGCTGCGGAGTTTCCACCTGGACCTCGAACCGCAGCCGCCCGGCCGGCAGTCCGTGGATCTCCTCCAGCCGGGACACCGCGTAGCCCATGGCCTGCACCTGCGCCACCGCGGTGACCTTGGGCAGGGTCAGGACCAGTCCCGCAGGGAGTTCGCCGGCGGAGGCCAGCCCGGAGACGAAGAGATCCAGGGTCCGCAGGCTGCGGGCCCTGGTGGCGGCTTCGAAGCATTTGAACCGGATCCCGATGAACGGCGGCGCGGAGCCGGCCGCGACGGCGGTGGCCACGGCGGTTGCGGCAGCAACAACGGCGGCGTCCTCGGCGTCGTCGCCCCTGTCCCCGTACCCGTCCTCGAAGTCGAGCCGAAGGTCCTCGATCGGTTCGCTTTCCAGCTTCGCCTGGACACGTGATGCCACGGCTTCGGCGAGTCCGGCATCCTGGCCCAGGAGGATGCCCAACCGTTCCAGCCCGCCATGGTCCGCCGCAGCAGCCAGCGCCAGGGAACCCCAGTCGGCGGCGAGCACCGGCGTGAACCGGTCGGCGGGGACGTACAC
>NZ_QAIQ01000405.1 GCF_003061105.1 Arthrobacter sp. HMWF013 | reverse complement strand
AGTGGGCGGAAGAAGGTCGCCCCGCCGGCCTTTTACATGGAGTTGCTGAGCGGAGAGCAAAGATGACCTTTCGCAGGAAACTGTCTGCTCTCATTCTAACTAAACTGACTGGTCAGTTCAAATAGAAATTACAGGCCGTACTTCTCCAGCAGCCTCAACCACACTTCGCTGACCGTGGGGAATGACGGCACCGCATGCCACAGCCGCTCCAGCGGGACCTCGCCCACCACGGCGATGGTTGCGGCATGCAGCAGCTCGGCCACCTCCGGGCCTGCGAAGGTGGCGCCCAGCAGCACCCTCCGGTCCTCGTCGATAACCAGTTGTGCCCAGCCCTCGTAATGGTCCGAGCGCAAGGATGATCCCGACACCTCGATGGGAAGTTCTACGGAGGAGGCGTTGTAGCCGTCCTTGACGGCTTGCTCCAGCGTGCGGCCCACGGCGGCGAGTTCCGGATCAGTAAACACCACGCGGGGGACGGCGTGTTCGTTGGCCGTATGGGCGTAGCGGCTCCAGGCCTCCGGGGCGCCGCGGAGTTCGCCTTTGGCCCGGGCTGCAATGGCGTCACCGGTTGCCCTGGCCTCGTACTTGCCCTGGTGCGTGAAAAAGTTCCTGCCGCCGGCATCTCCCACGGCGTAGAGCCATGGCCCGCCGTCCGGTGTGCCGTGAACCAGTCCCGACGAATCGGTCGTGAGGGACAGCGCTTCGCCGTCCGGAGGGGTGAAGCCGAGGCTTTCCAGGCCCAACCCCTCGAGGGCAGGATGCCGGCCGGTGGAGACCAGGATTCTGTCCACAGTGACGGTGCTCTGACCGCCGGTGTCCTGACCGCCGGTGTCCTGACCGTCCAACGTCAGTTCGAAGGTGCCGTCGTCATTCTCGTGGATGGCTTTGGTGGACGTGTTGAGGCGGATCTCGACGCCGTCCGCGCGGAGCCCGGCCGCCACGAGTTTCGACGCTTCTGCCGGAAAGCTGCCCAGCAGGCCGCTCCTGGCTACGAGAGTCACAGCCGAACCCAGCCGGGCGAAGGCCTGAGCCAGTTCTGTCCCGGCAACCCCGCCGCCCACCACTGCCAGCCGCCCGGGCACCTCTTTGGCTGAGGTGGCTTCCCGCGTGCCCCAGACCTGGACGTCGGCCAGCCCCTGGATGGGCGGCATGGTGGGGGTCGAGCCGGTGGCCAGTACGACGGCGTGACGCGCCTTGAGCCCGTAGGAGTTGCCGTCCAGCCCGGCTACTTCGACCGAGCGCTCTCCGGTGATCCAGCCGTGGCCCCTGATCAGTTCGATTCCGGTGTCCTCCACCCACTTCACCTGGCCGTCGTCCTGCCAGTTGCCGGTGAAGTAGTCCCTCCGCTTGAGGACTGCGGCCACATCCAGGGTCCGGGTGACTGCTTCCGCTGCTCCTGGAACCGTCTGGGCGCCGTGCAGTGCGGTACCGGAGCGGAGCAGGGCCTTCGACGGGATGCATGCCCAGTACGAGCACTCACCGCCCACCAGTTCGGCCTCGACGAGGACCGCGGTAAGACCGCCCTGGACCACCCTGTCCGCCACGTTTTCGCCCACGGCGCCTGCGCCGATCACAATGACGTCAAATTCGCGTACCAGAGCCTGGGTGGTCATTGGTCCAGCCTACGCCGGGGCATCCGGGTTCCAGGGGTTCTCTGGCTTAAAGCAAAAGACCCGCACCGGCGAACCGGTGCGGGTCTTGATCTGTGCGCCCAAAGGGATTCGAACCCCTGACCTTCTGTTCCGTAGACAGACGCTCTATCCAGCTGAGCTATGGGCGCATCTTGCGTTTCGCGGAGTATCTCGCTCCCCGAACCTCGAATTACTTTACGCGAGGGTGGCACCTCATGCCAAATCGAGAAGCATGTAATATCCGCGACTAGACCGGTATAGGTGACCTTCGTCACTTAATTTCGCTGTTTTGCGTGTTCTTCCCTTGATTTTGCGCGGTTTCCGGTCGAAACGCTCACGAAGGTGCAGTGTGGTCCACAAGTTCAGGCCCGGGCGGCCCAATAGCATTTAGGACACACCGATGAACCCGAGGAAGGGAACCGCAATGGGCGATCTGGCACAACAGCCGCTGCTTGAGAAAGCACCCACCACACATGCTGCACTGCTCGCATGGGTCGAAGAGGTTGCGGAGCTCACGCAGCCGGACCGCATCCACTGGGTTGACGGCTCTGAAGAAGAGAACACCCGTCTCACGGACGAACTGGTTGCAGCGGGAACACTGACCCGCCTGAACCAGGAGCTCTTCCCGAACTCCTTCGCCGCGTTCTCCGATCCGGCAGACGTGGCACGCGTTGAAGAGCAGACCTTCATCTGCTCCGAGAACGAACGCGACGCCGGCTTCACCAACAACTGGATGGCCCCGGCCGAGATGAAGGAAAAGCTGCGCGGCCTGTTCTCCGGCTCCATGCGCGGCCGCACCATGTACGTGATCCCGTTTGTCATGGGCCACCTCGACGCTGAAGATCCCAAGTTCGGCGTCGAAATCACGGACAGCGCCTACGTGGTCGCATCCATGCGCATCATGGCCAACATCGGTACCCCGGTCCTGGACAAGATCACCGCGACCAACGCCTTCTTCGTTCCGGCGCTGCACTCCCTGGGCGCTCCGCTCGCCGCGGGCCAAAAGGACGTTGCGTGGCCCTGCAACCCGGACAAGTGGATTGTCCACTTCCCCGAAGAGCGCTCCATCTGGTCCTTCGGCTCCGGTTACGGCGGAAACGCCCTGCTGGGCAAGAAGTGCTACGCCCTTCGCATCGCTTCGGTGATGGCCCGTGACGAAGGCTGGCTGGCCGAGCACATGCTCATCCTGAAGCTGACCTCCCCGGAGCAGAAGAAGTACTACGTCTCTGCAGCCTTCCCGTCCGCGTGCGGCAAGACCAACCTCGCGCTTCTCGATCCCACCATCGAAGGCTGGAAGGTTGAGACCCTGGGTGATGACATCACCTGGATGCGGATCGGCAAGGAAGGCGAACTGCGCGCCACCAACCCCGAGGCCGGCCTGTTCGGCGTTGCCCCGGGCACCGGCTGGGGCACCAACCCCAACGCCATGCGCGCCATCGCCAAGGGCCACAGCATCTTCACCAACGTCGCCCTGACGGACGACGGCGGCGTGTGGTGGGAGGGCATGACCGATGAGGTCCCCGCCCACCTGACCGACTGGGAGGGAAACTCGTGGACCCCGGACTCCGACAAGCCTGCGGCCCACCCCAACTCGCGCTTCTGCACGCCGATCTCCCAGATCGACATGCTGGCCGAGGAATACAACAGCCCCGATGGGGTGGAGCTCTCTGCCATCCTCTTCGGCGGCCGCCGCAAGACCACGGTGCCGCTGGTCACCCAGTCCCGCGACTGGACCAACGGCATCTTCATGGGTTCCACGCTCTCCTCGGAGACCACGGCTGCTGCTTCCGGCCAGGTCGGCGTCCTCCGCCGCGACCCGATGGCCATGCTGCCGTTCATCGGGTACGACGCCGGTGACTACCTCAAGCACTGGATCAGCGTTTCCTCCAAGGCCAACCCGGCACGCCTGCCCAAGATCTTCCTGGTCAACTGGTTCCGCCGGACCGCTGACGGTGGCTTTGCGTGGCCTGGCTTCGGTGACAACGCCCGCGTCCTCAAGTGGGCCATCGAGCGCATCGAAGGCAAGGCTGCCGCTGTGGAGACCCCCATCGGCTTCGTTCCGACCGGGGATTCGCTGGACCTCACCGGACTGGACCTGACGCACGCCCACGTGGAGGACGCCGTACGCGTCGATCCCGAGGAATGGGCCGCTGAGCTGGCATCCATCGAAGAGTGGTACGCCAGGTTCGGTGACTCCCTGCCTGAGGCACTGACCTCCGAGCTTGCCTCTTTGAAGGCCCGCCTGGGCTGAAAAGCCTGAAG
>NZ_QAIQ01000404.1 GCF_003061105.1 Arthrobacter sp. HMWF013 | reverse complement strand
GTCCAGGCCCGCCTTCGCTTTGGCGAGGGTTCCTTCGGAAAGGGGAATGCCGGCGTCGGACAGCACACGGGCGGCGTGGCCGAACATGGGGGGCTGCGTCAGCGACGACGTCCTGGTCAGCGGGCCCAGCCAGGTGTCCGGGCCGGCGCCGCCGTAGCGCATGTGCGGAACCATGCCGTTGTCCAGCTGCCCGGCCAGGACGGCGTCGAGCTCCTGGGCGGCACGTGGATCCCCGAGCGCTGCCCAGATGATGGCGTGGAAGCAGGAGTCCCACAGCCAGAGGTGCGGGTAGGTTCCCGGGTTAGGGACGGAGTAGCCATGATCCGGGCGCCAGTGGTCCTCCATAAGCCTGCGGACACCGCCGGTGAGTGCACCGGCGGTGTCCGCTGGGCTTCCAGCCATCATCCCTTCTCCGCTCCAGCGGTCAGGCCTTCCGTGAGGAGCCGCTCAGCAGCAAAGAAGATGATGATGATGGGCAGGGTGAGGATGACCGAGCCTGCCATCAGCACGGTGGTGGGCACTTCGATGCTGCCTGCCAGTTGAGACAGGCCCAGCGATACCGTCCAGTTTGGCCGGGTATTGACCAGGAACAGGAGGGCGAACAGGAACTCGTTCCACGCGATCATGAACACGAACAGGCCGTTGGAAATAATCGCAGGCATAGCCAGCGGCAGGCTGATCCGGCGCAGCACGCCGAGCCTGCTGCAGCCGTCCAGGGCAGCAGCTTCCTCCAGGCTGGTGGGGATGGTGTCGAAATAGTTGCGCAGCATGTAGATGGTGACCGGGATGACCTGGGCCACGTACACAATGAGCAGTGCCACCAGCTGGCCCCGCAGGCCAATCCGCGTGAAGAAGGTGAACAGCGGGATGGCCAGGAGGATGCTGGGGAACAGGTACACCGCAAGGAAAAGCCCGCTGATCTGGCGGCGGCCGAAGAAGTTCAGCCTACTGATCGCGTAGGAGCCGGGAATGGCCACGATCAGGGAAATCAGTACCGTCCCGAGCGCCACGAGGGCACTGTTGCCCATGAACCTCAGGAAGCCCTGGCCGCCGTCCTCCTGCGGCGTCATGATGCTCTGGTAGGAGCCCCAGTTCAGTTCGCCGAACGGGATGACCAGCGAACCGGGATCGCGGAGGAGCGCATCGAGGGGCCGGATCGAGAGGACAAACATGTAATAGAACGGGAAGAGGGTCACCAGTATCAGGCCAATGATCACCACCCAGCGGAGTACTGCAAAGATCCTGGTCTCGATCACGTCCCTGGTCCAGCGGGACGGCTCCGGCGGCCGGGATGGAGAGGCGGTGCGTCTGGTTTCGACTGGGACAGCCATCAGGAGACCTCCTCTTTCCTGGCGAAGAACTTGATGTAGATTCCGACCATGATGCCCAGGATGAGGGCCAGCACCAGCGCCTGGGCAGACGCAGCACCGATGTCGCCGCGGGCCGTCAGGTAGTTGAACACGGTCACCGCCACCACTTCGGTCCCGGCGCCGCCGCCCGTCAGCAGATAGATGTCATCAAAGCTGTTGAACGTCCAGATGAACCGGAGGATGGACAGCATGGCCATGGTGGGCAGCAGCTGCGGCAGGATGATGTGGAAAAAGCGCTGGCTGGGGGTGGCGCCGTCCACCCGGGCTGCTTCCTCCAGGCTTTCGGGAATGGCGTTGATCCTGGCCGTGAGGAACAGGAAGGCGAACGGGAAGGACCGCCACACCTCGAACAGGATCACTGCGATCAGGGCGGTGGGCACCTCGAAGTTCAGTCCCAGGAACGAGACGTCCCTGGCACGCTCACTCAGGAAGGGAATGGACTCTTCCCAGCCGAACAGCCTCTTGCCCCAGTAGTTGATGAGCCCGAACTGCGGATCCAGCATGGTGGTCCAGGTGAACGTCACCGCCACAATGGGCGCCACGTACGGGAGCAGCATGGACGCCCGGATCAGGGTCCTGCCCTTGAAGGGTTTGCGCAGGGCCAGGGCCGCGATGAGACCCACGATGATCGCACCCGCTGTTCCGAGGATGGAATACGCCAGCGTGGTGCCCAGCGACGAGAAGAAGCTGGCCGAGAACACGTTATCGAAGTTGGCGATGGTGTACGGACCGAAGATCCCCGCAGACCGGATGTTCAGGATCCGGACCCGCTGGAATGCCAGCAACAGGGTCCAAAGGATCGGCAGCACCACCATGACCAGGACCAGGACCAGCGTGGGCGAGAGCAGGGTCAGGCCCGCCCGCTGTTCCTCCCTGGCCATCGGTGAAAGCTTGCGGCGCCCCCGCGGGCCGGCGGCTGATGCCGCCGGCCCGGCAGGAACGTCCTTGCGGGTGGAACTCACTTCAACGAATCCTTGATGGACTTCAACGATTCCGCGGCCTGCTTGGCAGCAGTCTGCGGGTCAACACCGCCGGAGGTGACGTCGCTGACGGCCTTGGCGATGGGCAGCTCACCGAGCGCTGCGCCCACCAGATCGCCCTGGCCCTGGGTAATGCCCCAGCGCCTCAGCTCATCGGGTCCCTGCTCCAGGACCGAGAGGACGTCCTGGGAGTAGAAGTTGCCCAGGGGTTCCTTCTTGTCCACGCCAGCCGGCATGGTCTTCCATTTGTCCGCGTACTCGGTGGGGTTCTGTGCCGTGCCGGCGCGGACGGGGAGGCGGCCTTCAGGGGCGATGGAGAGCCAGTCGACGTAGCCCTCCGTCATGAAGTACTCCACGAACTTCCGTGCGGATTCGGACGCGGAGTCCTTGGTGACGGTCCAGGAAACAACCTCACCGAACTGGGCGGGCTGGTCACCCTCCGGGCCCTGGATACCTGTCACGACGCCGGTGTTCTTGGCCAGGAAGGAGGGGTCAGCCACACACTCGGGGCAGGTGGGTTTGGCATCGTTGCGCAGGCCTGCCATCTCATCCAGGAGGAAGGTGGACCAGATAGCCATGGCAGCCTGTCCCGCGAAGTAGGACGCACGGACGGTGTCCACATCCTGCGCACCCGGAACCGAGTAGTCCTTCAGCATGTCGCGGTAGAACTCGAGGGCACCGACGCATTCCGGGCTGTCGAAGGTGATGTCCCCCTGGTCGTTGACCATCTCGCAGCCGTTGCCCTGGGCGATGTGCTCGAAGGTCTGCTGGGTGAAGGCCTCACCGGGCTTGTTGGCAGCGGCGATGCCGGCGAGCTGCGGGGTGTCCAGCTTCTGGGCGGCTGCCTTGATGTCGTCGTAGGTCTTCGGGGCCGCAATGCCGGCCTTATCGAAAAGGTCCTTGCGGTAATAGAGCAGCTGCTGCCATGAGGAGTCCGGCACCGAGAGCTGCTTGTCGCCGTCACGGGTCAGCTCAAGGG
>NZ_QAIQ01000403.1 GCF_003061105.1 Arthrobacter sp. HMWF013 | reverse complement strand
CAACGTGACCTTGCCCTTCTTCGAGCGTTCCCCGGACGATGCTCCGGCCGGGCCCATCGCCATGGCCCACCGCGGATTTTCCCGTGAGGGGCTGGAAAACTCGATGGCCGCTTTCCGCGCCGCCGTCGAACTCGGCTACCGGCACCTCGAAACGGACGTCCACACCACGGCCGACGGCGTGCTGGTCCTGTTTCACGACAACACCCTGGACCGGGTGACGGACAGCCGCGGGAAGATTTCCGAGCTGACCGCCGCAGATGTGGCCGCGGCACGGATCGGCGGCCGCGAACCGGTTCCCCTGTTTGACGAATTGCTCACCGAGTTCCCTGATGTCCGGCTGAACCTGGACGTCAAGGACTGGAACTCCGTGCGGAGCCTGGCCGCCGGCATCGAACGCCACGGCGCCCACGACCGCGTCCTGGTGGCCAGCTTTTCTGACCGCCGACGCCGGGCGGTGCTGAAGCTGCTGAGCCGCCCGGTGGCGTCGTCGGCAGGCCGGGCGACCATCTCGCTGTTCGTCCTGCTGGGGCCGCTGCTTCCGGTTTCGTTGCTGCGCTTTGTCCTGCGCGGCCCGTTGCGCGACGTTCAGGCGCTTCAGGTTCCCGTTCGCTATGGTGCCATCCGGGTAGTAACCCCGGCTTCAGTCCGGCGTGCGCACACCCTCGGGTTGGTGGTCCATGTGTGGACCATCAACGAGTCCGCCGAGATGCACCGGCTGCTGGACCTCGGCGTGGATGGGATCGTGACTGACCGTGCGGACCTGCTGACCCGGGTGCTGCAGGAACGGGGCGGGTGGCCCCGGGACTGATCCGGGGCCGTGGGGTCAGCTGCGCCCAAGATTGGTGGACGGATCCTCGTCGCCCTCGCCGGGATCGGCCCGCAACGTGTCCGGATCGCCCTCCGGAAGCCCGCCGGGACCTGGCACATCACGGGGAACGTCCCCCGCGTCCGCCGTCGCCGCTGAGCCTCCCGTGTCCGCCTCTGAAGACTCCGTTGATTCGGCCGGTCCGCTGCGGTCAGATCCGCTGGGGTTGGCGGACACCGGTCCGGTAGCAGGGCCTGGCTTCAGCCCGGGCGCCTTCTCCTTCTCGGCTTCCATGGCGTTGGAGCCCTCGCTGATGGAGGAGTGGACTTCAACGTCGCTGTTCGGATCGGTCGGCTCCGGGACGCGCGTGCCTTCCGTGGGCGAGGACGTGCCCGCCAGATCTTCCATGGCGTTTTCCGCTGCCTTGCCGATGCTGTCTCCAATGCCCATCTGACTGCTCCTTTAGTGACGATGCACGCCGGCCAACTGCCTGCCAGTGCGCGGGGACGCTACGTTTCCAGAATTATCAGCATGCTTACAATTAGTCCAGAGCTGCGGGAGAAACCGCACCTGATGGATGAGAGGAAGCCGCACCATGAGCAGTTACCATCCGGAGAATGACCCCGCGAACCCCGACCAGCCACGGCAGGAGCCAGGGCGCGGGCGGTCTGCGCGCGAGGATTCAGCGACGGAGCCCCAGCAGTCTGCGAAAGACTCTGCAGCCTCGGCAAATCCCGACCCCGCAGAAGGAAACATCACCGGCCTGGAGCCCGGCGGCGGAGTTCCGCCGGGCGAAACTCCACCCGCTGAGGACCAGATGAGCGGCGATCAGGGGCACGCGGAGTAGCCCGCTTCAAACGCTCGGAGGACAGGTGCCCTGCGGCGCCTGTCCTCCCTGGAGCGCCTGTGTCGGCGCTGGAAACGTCGGATCAGTGTGTGTCAGTGCCGGTCAGAGCCGCTGGAACCGTGGGAAGCATGCCTGTCCTGTGTGGTTTGCCTGTCTTCGGCGGCGTGCCCGTCTTCGGCGGAGATGCGGCGGAGTCCTTCGGGATCGAGCGGGGTGTTCCATGCTGCCCAGTCCTTGGGCCGGACGGACGGCCGTCCCAGCAGGTAGCCCTGGCCGGCGCTGAAGCCCAACTCGGTGAGGACGCGGAGTTCCTCGGGCGTTTCGACGCCTTCCGCCACCAGGACGGTGCCCGTCTGCTCGGCAAAGTCCACCAGACATGAGGCCAGCGCATGCTGCGACGGATCGAGGTCCACGCCGCTGATCGTATTCCGGCCCAGTTTGATGAAGTCGGGCCGTAAGTGCAGCATCCGGCTGAGGGTGCCGGCATTGGGGTGGGAATCGTCAATTGCTATGCGCAGCCCGCGTTCACGGAGCGGCGTAATTGCGGAAACAAAATGTGAGTATTCCTCATCCGGAATTCCCTCGGTCAATTCGAGCACGATGCGGCTTATTGGCAGCTCGATGTGATCAAACAATTCAGGCAGCCGTGGATCGAGGCATGATTTCGGCGAGATGTTGAGGGCAACGTAAAGGTGCTGCGGAAGGGTCGCCGCCACAGCGGCAGCTGACGCCAGTGCCGAGAATTCCAGATTGGCTCCGAGGCCGACGGCTGCGGCTTCCGCAAACCAGAGTTCGGCCCCTGCGCCGTCGTCGCTGACAAACCGCGATAATGCCTCAACGCCAACGACCCTCCTGGACTCGAGGCCGTAAATCGGCTGGAACGCAGTCATGAGCATCTGGTTTTCCAGCAGCGCGCTGATCCGGGACAGGCTGCGCAGCGAATCCAACCGCTCGGCCAGCAGCGGCGGCATCGCGTTCAGCGGCTGAGGCGCGCGGGCGGCGTCGTGAGTGCCCCCGTCCGCGCCATCCTGCTGGCGGCGGTCCAGGAGGTATTCCAGCAGCGCCCGCTCAGGCACGCCCGGGTTTTCGGCCAGGCTGTCGCTCAGACGTTGGCGTATTGCTGCTCCAGCCGGATCGGAATCCGCCAGGACGGCAGCGATAATTCCCCATGCTTGCACCCGAACAGTCATTAGCAACGCCCCCAGTTGACGTAGTAATTGCCCGTTGGCCCTTTTGTTTTCAAGTTTCAGACGCTTTCAGAATTCGGTGGTTCTGATGGATGCCGTTCTCCAGGGCCGAGAAGAAAGCTGCGAAGAAACGGGTACCGCAACTTGATCGTATATCGGCACGAACCAAAGCGCAGCCCCTCAATCATCAACCTGTATTACTTTAAGCCGATGTCCTGGCCAGCAGTTCCGGAATATTCTCCGGCGGGACCGGTTTGCTGAAGAAGTAGCCCTGCGCGCTGAGACAGCCGAGGCTTCTGAGGTGCTCGGCCTGTTCGGCCGTTTCCACGCCCTCCCACACGGCTTCCAGGCCGCAGGCGCGGACCAGCTGGAGGACGGCCGCCACCAGCGGCGGCTGGCTGGGATCCGTACCCAGGCCAACAATCAGCGATCGGTCCACCTTCACCCGGTCCACGGGGAGCCTGCGCAGGTAGCTGATGGAGGAGTAGCCCGTTCCGAAGTCGTCGATTTCAATTCCGACGCCCAGGCCGCGCAGGCCGCCCAGCGAATACCGGTCCAGCTCATTGCCCTTGACGATGGCCACTTCGGTCAGTTCCAGGACAACCTGTTCCGGCCGGACCCCGGTTTCCTTCAGGACGCCGCGGACGTCCTCGATGAACTGGAGGCTTTGCAGGTCTGTGGCGGAGATGTTGATGCGGACGGAGAACCGGCTGTCCGCCACGCCGGCGTCGATCCAGGTGCGCAGTTGGCCCACCGCGGTGGTCAGGACCCACAGGCCCAGCTCGGAGATGAGCCCTGCGTCTTCGGCCAGCGGAATGAACTCGTCCGGCATGATCAGGCCGCGCGTGGGGTGGTTCCAGCGGACCAGGGCCTCCACGCCTTCGATCCGCCCGGAATCCAGCTCCACCACGGGCTGATAGTGCAGCACCAGGCCCTCACCCTTGATGGCGGCCCGGAGATCGTCCAGCAGTTGGCTGCGGAGCCGGCGGACCAGGAGGAGGCCGGGTTCGAAGACATGGAGCCGGTTCTGCCCCTCGGCTTTTGAGGCGTACATCGCGACGTCGGCCTCCATCAGAAGGTCCTCCGGCGTCCGCCTGGCTTCCCCGATGCTGAGCCCGATGCTTGCCCCGCAGCGGATGGTACGGTCCGGGAGCTCGATCGGCTCCTTCAGGGCGGCCAGGATCCGTTGGGCCACGATCGCAGCCTGGTCAACGCTGGTGGCAGGCATCACGATGGCGAATTCGTCGCCTCCCAGCCGGCCCACAACATCGGTGGCCCGGACGGCGTTGCGGATGCGCTCCGCAACGGTGATCAGAACTTCGTCACCGGCCGCGTGGCCGAGGGTGTCATTGATGGATTTGAAGGCATCGAGGTCCAGGAGCAGGATGACCGGCTGGGTCTGGGTTTGGTCGTCGCCGTCCTGCGAGGACTTCAGGGCCGCCAGGAGTGCCGAGCGGTTGGCCAGTCCGGTAAGCGGGTCCTGCATGGCCATCTTCTGCATTTCGCGGTGCGCCTCGTGGAGGAGCTGCGTCCGCACCTCCACCCGTTGCTCGAGTTCCTCGTAGATGATCTGCAGGTCTTCGGCCAGCAGGTTGGTGCCCATGATGATGGCGTCGAGTTCGTCGCGGGCGGGTGAAACCTCAATCCGTGACTGGAGGTCGCCGGAGGCAAGCCGGACGATGCCGTCCAGCAGCTGGGACAGTCTGGGGTCGTCGTCGTTGAACATCGGGGCCTCCTTTCCGGGTTTCAGGGATCCTGCATCCGTCACAAACCGGTGCTGGTCAGGGAACCCGCGCCGCGTGGCCGTCGAGGGGAAGGCTCACGCTGACGGTTGTCCCTGCGCCAAGCTCCGAGGCAACGTCGATTCGGCCGCCATGGCGTTTGACGATGTCCTGGGTGATGGCCAGTCCGAGGCCTGTCCCGGGAACCGCCCCGGACATGGCGTTGGAGGCGCGGTAGAAACGGGTGAAAATGTGGGTTATCTCGTCCTGGGAGATTCCCATCCCGGTGTCCGAAACACTGACCGTCGCGCGGCGCGTGCCGTCGGCATCCGCCTGAAGGACCGTGCCGACGTCGATCCGCCCACCTCCTGGTGTGAACTTGATGGCGTTGGAGACCAGGTTCGTGAAGACCTGCTGCAGCTGCACCTCATCAGCCTGGATTTCGGGGTCTTCGGGGGCAGGCGCAATGGCGATGGTGACGTTCTGCAGAGTGGCCAGCGGCCTGAGGGCAGCCGTGACAATCTCCAGTGTCCGCGCGAGCCGGACCGGTGTCAGGTGCAGGGGACTTTCTTCGTGCCCGTTCCGGGAAACGCTGAGCATGTCTTCAACCAGCAAACGCAGCCGTTCGGTGTTCCTGACCACGATGTCCAGCATCTGGTGGACCTCGTGGGAGACCGGATCGGAGGTGTTCTCCTGGATCATGTCCAGGTACGCCATGATCGAGGTCAGCGGGGTGCGGAGTTCGTGGTTCACGGTGGCCAGGAAGTCAGTCTTGGCCTTGTCCAGCTGCTGGAGCTGCTTGACCACCTGCTGCTGGCTGGTGATCAGGTGGCTTTGGATCAGGCCGTGGGCCGCATTGCCGGCCACGTGCTGGATCAGTCCCAGTTCCGCCCTGGACCACTCCCTGGGCGAGTCCATGAGGGCCATCCAGATGATCCCCAGGGATGAATTGCCTTCCCCCATGGGAACAGTTACCGATGCAGCGGCGCCCAGTGCAGCGAGTTCGGCCGGCAGCTGGTCGTCGTCATTGCCGGACAGGTGGGTGCCTTCCACCGTCAGGGTCTCCGCCCGCGTCCACAGGGAGTCCGCCGTGCGCTGGGCGGATTCCTCATCGCTGAACAGCCCATCAGGCAGTGGTGCCAGCCTGGTCCGGTGCCACTGCGCTGTGATGGGAGGTACCCGCTCGTCGTCGAACGTTGTCAGCCAGACGCGGTCGGCGCCGAACGTTTCACCGAACCCCTTCACCACCAGGTCCGCGATCTGCTGGGGGTCGTTGGTGCCGCGGACCGCAGCTGAGACCTGACGCAGCCTTTCACGCAGCGTCTCTGCTTCCTGCCGGGCCTCGTTCCGGCGCGAGACCAGGTTGATGAGCGCCGTTGCGCGGTGGATGAGCTCCTTTGCCACCGGCGGTTTGGCGATGCAGTCACGCACTCCGGCGTGTTCCACGGCCTTAACCTCGGCCGGGCTGTCGAGGTCCACGAGGACCAGGGCTGGAGCCGCCGCCTCGATGTCGGAGAGGGAACTGTCCAGGACCAGGACGTGGGGTGCGGAGCGGTCAAGGAGGGCTGACAGGCCGGCGGAATCTGCCGTGGCGCTGACAGTGAACCCGGCGGTTTCCAGGGCTGCCGTGCTCGACTGCCGGCGCGCGGCGTCGGGGTCGGCAACGATTGCCAGGTACGGCACCGTTGCGACATGTGGAGTGTCCCCTGGCAACCTGTCCCCTTCGCCTGCTGATGTAGCACCAGTTCACTGGTGAATGAGTACATTGTAGGGGGACGGCGCTCAGCAGTTCCTCATAAATATGCGTGGAGGGTTATCGTGACGAATCAGCCGGGAGATGGTGTCAAGGCGGATCTGGCGCTGGATGGCCACGGCGTCATCCAGCTGACGTGGCCGCGGGGCGTGTCAATCTCCGAGGCCGACGCCGAGGCTGCCATGCGTGGCGTGAACGAGCTCTGCGGCGCCGGAAGGCATCCCATGCTGGTGGATATGGCGAGCACGGCCCAGGTCAGCAGGGGAGCGCGCGCAGTTTTTGGCCGTCCCTGCCAGGCGTCCCGCATTGCGCTGCTGGGAGCTTCGCCCGTGGATAAAGTGCTGGCCAACTTCATCCTTGGCATCAACAAACTGCCGTGTCCCACGCGGTTTTTCACCTCGCGGGACGAGGCGATGGCGTGGCTGCTGAAGGAACCGGTGGCCGGGGCCTGAGACGGGCCGCCCGGCAGTTACCCTGAGGAGACCATTGGAACCAGCCGGGGCCGTTGGAACCCGGACGCGGTCACGGGAACCTGGCTGGGCCCGGACGGGGACCTGCGGACCAGGGACAGTCCGGCCAACACGTCCGGAAGGCGTTCCGGGCCTATATTTGAACGGTGTCCTCCCCAGCTGAATCAGTGCGCTCCGCCTTCCGGAAGTACCTGATCCTCCCCAAGCTCATCCGCCTGTCCCGCGCTGCTCCGAAGGACAGGGCTGTGGCCTGGGACCGCTACTGGGAAGGAATAGCCAGGACGGGGTCCCGGAGCGAGGTGCTGTGGGATTCCGGCACGGACCATGAGGTGCTGGGCTACCACGAGGTCCTCAAGCGGCATTTCGATCCCGGCCTGCCCGTGGTGGATGTGGGCTGCGGCCACGGCGGGTTCAGCCGGGCACTGGCAGCGTTTTATCCGCGGGTTCTGGGCGTGGACGTGTCAGGGCATGCAGTGGCCCGTGCCCGCGAAGAAGCTGCCGGCATCCACAATGTCAGTTACCTCGAGCGCGACATGACGCAGCCCGGGGCAGGCGCCGGGCTGCGGGAACCGGGGGACGCCAACGTGTTTATCCGTGGAGTGCTCCACGTCCTCGACCGGGCAGACCAGGCAGCGCTGATGGAGAACATGCTGGAGTTGGTGGGGGTCCGGGGCACGGTTTTCCTGGCTGAAACGAACTTTCAGGGAAACCCGGTGGAGTATGTTTCGCACCTCGGCGCATCGCTACGGAATATCCCGGCACCGCTGGAACTCGCCATCCGGAAGCTTCCGATGCCTGGCCGCTTTGGACCGGAGGAGCTCGCCCGTGCGGTGCCGGCTGACCGGTGGTCCGTGCTGGAAGATGGCTCGGCCACGATTGAGACGAATCCGATGACGGATGCCTTGGGTGACAGCCTGGTCCCGGGGTACTTTGCCGTATTGCGCAAAAGGCAGTAATTTCCGCCACCGAGGCGCGTTCTCCGCACACTTTCCGCAGGTTTGGCAGTGCCCCTTGCCTGGCTCTTGACACAAAGCCGGCTTGGAAGGGTACTTATAAGTACCCTTACTAAAATCGGTATTCGCGGAAAGGACT
>NZ_QAIQ01000402.1 GCF_003061105.1 Arthrobacter sp. HMWF013 | reverse complement strand
CTGGTCTTCACCGGCGAGGACTCCCCCATGGCCAACCTCATGCTCTCCGTCATGGGCGCCTTCGCCGAATTCGAACGCTCCCTCATCCGAGAGCGCCAGAGGGAAGGAATCGCCCTCGCTAAACAGCGCGGCGCCTACAAAGGCCGGAAAAAGACCCTCACACCGGAACAGGCCGCCGAACTGGCCCAGCGCGCCGGCAACGGTGTTCCGAAAGCCCTCCTTGCCCGCGACTACGGCATCAGCAGGGAAACCGCCTACCAGTACCTGCGCCAGGCCAAGCTGGAGTGACCGCTCCCCTAACGGTGGTGTCATTGCGCCTGGGCCCTCGGCCGTAGCTTTACGGAAGATAAGCTATCGGCTCTTCAATTGTCGCGGGGGAGGGTCCTTAAGGACGGCGGCCACGGCCACTCAAAGGGGGCCACGCTTCGAGGCCGGCGGAGCCTCCGCGGTCAAGCGCTCGGCGAACCTCGACCGGCACTGCGCAACATCCGCACCGTCGTCTCTCACAACCCAGTGCGGTTCAAGAACCGCGCCATCGGCGACCTGCTCGTCAACCGCACGGCGCTGCCCGACAACACCTAATTCTGAGAGGCACCCCGCACGTGACCAACGGCTCCCGTCAGCTCCACCTCAATCTCTTCATCCTCGCCTCCGGGCACCACGAGGCGGCCTGGCGGCATCCCGCCTCGACGCCGGAGCGGATGTTCGAGCCGGAGTTCTACGGCGACCTCGCGCGCACGGCCGAGGCGGCGGCGTTCGACGCGGTGTTCCTCGCCGACATCCCAAAGCTCGACGACAACATCGCGTTCAACGCCGCCGGTCTGCTCGATCCGCTCGTGACCCTGGCGACGATCGCCATGGCCACCGAGCGGATCGGGCTGATCGCGACGGCGTGGACGACGTACACCCACCCGTGGGCGCTGGCCCGCTCACTGGCCAGCCTCGACCACCTATCCCGTGGTCGGGCGGCATGGAACATCGTCACGACTGACTCGGCTGCGGCAGCCCGCAACTTCGGGCTCGACGCCAACCCGGACACGGCCACCCGCTACCAGCGCGCCGAGGAGTACGTCGACGCCGTGCTCCGGCTCTGGGACAGCTGGGCAGATGATCCGATCCAGCTAGATCGAACCACCGGGCGCTATGTCGATCCGTCGCGCATCCACCAACCAGGTGTGCGCACCAAGCACGTCCAGGTCGCAGGCGCGCTCACGACGCCGCAGCCGCCGCAGGGCTATCCGGTGCTGGTGCAGGCCGGGTCCTCGAACCACGGGCGGGCGTTCGCGGCGACGTACGCTGAGGCGATCTTCACCGCGCAGCAGCACATCGAGGACGCCCAGGCGTTCTACACCGACGTGAAGACGCAGGCGACCGCATTCGGTCGCCGGCCCGAGCACCTCAAGATCCTGCCGGGGCTCAGCCCGATCATCGGCGGTACGGAGGAGGAAGCGTTGCGCCTCCAGACCGAGCTGAACGAGCTCACCGTGCCCGCATTCGGCCTGATCCAGCTAAAGGACTTCGCGTACGTCGATCTCGACCACCTCGATCTTGACGAGCGGGTCCCGGAGGAGGCGTTCGCCGGCGCCGGGAACGTCACCGACAACAACAAGGCCGCACCCAGGTGTACGCCGACATCGTCCGTCGCGAGAAGCCGACCCTGCGCGAGCTGCTGCACAAGCTGGCCGGCGCGCGCGGACACAAGGTGCTCGCGGGCACGCCCGAGCAGGTCGCCGACCACATGCAGCACTGGTTCGAGAACGGAGCCGCCGACGGCTTCAACGTGATGCCCCCGACGCTCCCGACCGGCCTCAATGTCTTCACCGAGACGGTCGTGCCCATCCTGCGCGAACGCGGCCTGTTCCGCGAGGACTACGCCGGTACGACCCTGCGTGATCACCTCGGACTGCCACGTCCGCGCAACCAGCATGCTGCGCCGGAGACAGCCGTCTGATCCGCCTCCGATCGGCCCGCCCCAATACGCTCCCACGCCAGTGTCGCAGCATCGTCGACCGCTACACCCGACGATTGGTTGGTCTGCGTGCTCAGACTCCTGGTGGTTCGGCCTGAACGTCGTCTGTCTACCAGCGGGGGCTTATTAGCGTGTACTCGGGGTTGATCCGTTGCATGTAACCGGTGTCGTCACGTCCAGTAAGGCCGCATTCAAGGTATTGCCGGTGGAGTTTCTCGAGCCCGTCATGGTCCAGTTCGATACCCAGGCCAGGGGCGGTTGGAACGGGGACCGCCCCGTCCACGAACCGCAAGGCGCCTGGACGGATGACGTCCTCGTCTTCGTCCTTCCAGGGCCAGTGGGTGTCACAGGCGTAGTCCAGGTTCGGTGTGGTCGCCGCCAGATGCACCATGGCGGCCAGACTGATCCCGAGGTGGGAGTTCGAGTGCATTGAAAGGCCGAGCTCGAAAGTTTCCGTGATGCCGGCAAGTGACTGAGACCGCCGAAGGCCGCCCCAGAAATGGTGATCCGACAGGATGACGTCCACGGCGCCGGCAGCTACAGCCGCGGGGATGTCGTCGAAACTCACAACGCACATGTTGGTCGCCAGCGGCATCGGGACGCTGCGACGGACTTGGGCCATACCTTCTATACCGGGGGTAGGGTCCTCGAGGTACTCCAGGACCCCGTCCAGGGCCTTGCCCACTTCGATGGAGGTGGGCACCGACCAGGCAGCGTTGGGATCGAGACGGAGCGGCAGGTCGGGGAATTCGTCGCGCAAAGCCTGGATAGCTGCGATCTCCTGGTCCGGGTGGAAGACCCCGCCTTTGAGTTTCAGGGCAGTGAAGCCGTATTCGCGCACCATGCGCGATGCCTGCTTTACCACTCCTTCCGGGTCCAGGGCGGCCCCCCAAGAATCATCCTCCTGGCCGGGGTGACCCGCCCACTTGTAGAAGAGGTATCCGCTGAAAGGAATTGCTTCCCTGACGGCACCGCCAAGCAAGTCGCTGACGGGCCGGCCGAGGATCTTTCCCTGGATGTCCAGGGCAGCGACGTCGAATGGGGATAACACACGGTCCGCGGTCCTTGAGCCTGTCACCATCCCACTCATGCCGTGTCCGCCCTGGATGGTGTCCTGGGCAAGAGCCTGGGCGATCCTGCTTCCCAGCATGTTGATGTTAAACACATCGGCGCCGATGATGGCGTCAGCTGCGATGCGGAGCCGTGCGAGGTGGCCGGCGTCGCCATAGGTTTCGCCCAGCCCTGTTATCCCGGCGTCGGTGTGCAGTTGGATGACCGCGCGGAGCGCGAACGGTTCGTGCACGCCTACGGCGTTGAGCAGCGGAGGGTCCTTGAAGGCGACAGGAGTGATGGTGACACCCGTGACCATGACCTGGGAGAGGTTGTCTTGGGGAGATTCGTTGTGTGCCACGGAATCACTTTCTGTTGGATTGGGCTCCTGCTGCGGGACCTGAAGTGATCTTAGGCACTGGAGCCGATGCGCGTCCAAGTCCGTTTTGGACATGAAAAATACTTTGAAGGTATTGGTTTTAAATAGGGCTAACCGAGGAGCCCGCCGAGTCCGCGGACGATCTGCAGGGTGATGTCTGCCGTGGAGCGGAGCGCCGCCACTATCTCCTTTTCGTATGCAGGAGTCAGCCGCTCTATGGGCACCGAGCAACTGAGTGCATCCACGACGTCGTCCCTGATGGGCAGCGGAATCCCGAAGCAACGCAGCCCAGGTGTGTTTTCTTCGTCGTCGATCGAGTATCCCCGCTTCCGGGTGGCATCAAGGTCCTTGCGAAGGGCCGTGCGGGAAGTGATGGTTGTCGGTGTCAGCGCAGCCAGGATGGGAGGCAGGTGCTTCTCGAGTTCCTCATCGCTGAACTGCGCCAGGACGGCTTTGCCCAATGAGGTCGAGTAGGCCGGAAGCCGGCGTCCAACCCGGTTCTGGGCCCGGGCGTAGGACGAGGACTGATGGGTGGCCAGGTACACCATGTCTGTGTGGTCAAGGCGCCCGTAGTGGACCGTCTCATCCAGCTGTCGGCTGACCTGCTCCACGTGCGGCTGGACCACCCGCAGCAGCGGATCTGTATCCAGATACGTCGTACCGGCTAGGAGTGCACGGATGCCGATGCTGTACAGCGAACGCGTGGAATCACTGCGCACCCAGCCGAGGTCGGTCAGGGTACGAAGGAGCGCATAAGTGCTGCTGCGGGGTGCTTCCAACGCGTCACAGAGCTCCCTGACGGTCACGGGTTCATTGCCCCTTGCCGCAAGCAGCTCGAGGACCTCCACGGTGCGGGCAGCAGACTTTACGCCGCGGACGCCGCTAGCTGGTGGGGCGGCCACGGCCGCTTGGTGCTGATTCATACAGATCTTCCTTGATCCGGCCGACGGCCTTGACAGAGACGTTCTTTCTAGTCAATTATGAGTTCCATCACGATCTTCTGTCTACATATATAGACAGGTGCTACAGAAACTCGCACCGCGGGTTTACGGATCACCCCTTCTGCTCAGTAGCAGAACCCCTTGTAACAGCTATCGGAACGGCCGACAGCCCGTCGGCCCCCCAACAGAGGAAAGCTCAACGATGAACTCCCTGAAGCCCACGCTCACCGCCATCACTGGCCTTGGCATTCTGTCCCTCGTACTCACCGGCTGCGGCGGGGTCCAGACCGGAACCGGCGGAGCCGGGGCGGGTGGCGAAAACTTCCCCACTAAGTCCGTTAACCTCACGGCTCCATCGAGCGCCGGCGGCAGTACCGACCTGATCTCCCGCGCCTTGGCCGCCTCCATCGAGGAGCCCCTGGGCAAGAGTGTCGTCGTGGAGAACAAGCCCGGCGCCAACACCGCGGTGGGCACCAAGGAGGTCCTGAACGCCAAGGCTGACGGCTACAGCACCGTTCTGGCCGCCGAGTCCCTCTTCGCCATCACCCCGCTTTTCGTTGAAGACCCGGACGCCTTGAAAATGGATGACATGACCGTCGTCGCCCCGGTCTCCGAGGAAGAGTATGTTCTGGTGGTCAACAAGGACGCCGGCCTCACCTCACTCGCGGACCTCCTGGCCAAGGACAACATCAAGTACGCTACCTCCGGCGCCGGCACCGGCGGCCAGCTCGGACAGGCCGCCCTGTTCGCACTCGCAGGCAAAAAGTCAACCGACGTCCCGTTCGACGGTGGATCCGCAGCCGTCACGGCCCTGCTGGGCAACCATGTCGACGCCGTTGCCACGCAGCTCGCCGAGGTCAAGCCACAGATCGACGCCGGAAAGCTCGTCCCGCTGGTTGTTTTCTCCCCCGAACGCAGTGACTACTTCCCTGATGTCCCCACTGCGAAGGAGTCAGGCTACAAAATCTCCGTCGTGCAGCGCCGCTGGCTTGCCGTCCCCAAGGAAACTCCCCAGGACGTCGTCACCAAGCTGACCGAGTCCGCGGAGACTGCCAAGGACTCGGCGAAGTTCCAGGAATTCCTCAAGACCAGCCTTATTGGCGAATGGGAAGGCAAGCCGGCAGACGTCAACACCACTGTTGACGCCGATACCAAGACCTTCAGCGACCTCGCCAAGAAGTTTGGCATCGGAGCCACTAAATGAGCACTTCCGCTGCTCCCCGCGGGGAATCAGCCAGTGACTTTGAGGTAGAAGAGCAGGCTGAGCGCGGCGGGGTCATCACCGCCGCGCTCGGCGCGCTCGTCCCGCTCCTGTTGGGGGTGTTCGGCCTCGTTATCTCATTCGGCCTCGGCGTCGGCTCACTCGGCGCCCCGGGCGCGGGTCTTTGGCCCCTGGTCATCTCCCTGGTCATGATCACGGCTTCTGCAACGGCCCTAATCCGTGCAAAGCACGACGAGGACGTCGAAGCCTTTGACGGCGGCATCCGCACCGTCGCTCTCAGTGTTGCCAGCCTGCTGGCCTACGCCGCATTGCTTCCGGTCATCGGGTTCGAGATACCGACCGTCCTGCTTCTCTTCTTCTGGATCAAGGTCCTGGGGAAGGAGCGCTGGCGTTCAGCGGTCGCGGTATCCGTAATTGCCACCGTCGTTGTGTACGTGCTCTTCATCCTCCTCCTGGCCGTTCCCATCCCCCACCTTTTCTAGGAAACGACACCCCAAATGGATATCATCAACGACGCCTTGGGCGGCTTCGACGTCGTGCTGCAGCCGGCCAACCTGCTGTTCTGCCTTGTCGGCGTCACCCTCGGCATGCTGATCGGCGTACTGCCCGGGCTGGGGCCGGCAGCGACGATCGCCATCTTGCTCCCGCTCACCTACACCATGGAACCGGCCAGTGCCATCATCCTGCTGGCAGGCATCTTCTACGGTGCCCAGTACGGCGGAACCATCACCTCCGTTCTCCTGCGCCTGCCCGGAGAAGCGTCAAGCGTTGTAACAGCCCTTGACGGCTACCAGATGGCACGCCAAGGACGGGCCGGGGCTGCGTTGGGAATCGCAGCAGTCGGGTCCTTCATTGGTGGCACCATCGCCATCGTCGGGCTCACTTTCCTGGCCCCCCTGGTGGCAAGCTTCGCACTGGACTTCGGCCCGGCCGAGTACGCCCTGCTGGCCATGCTTGGAATCCTGCTGGTGTCCTCCCTGGGCAACGGCTCGGCCCGGAAGGCAGCCGTCTCCGCAACCATCGGTTTGCTGCTGGCCACTGTCGGCCGGGACCCCGTCACCGGCGTCAGCCGCTTCACCTTCGGCTCCGACAACCTGGCAGACGGAATTGACTTCGTGATCATTGCCATGGGCCTGTTCGGTGTCGGCGAGATCCTGTACAACATGGCCACTCCCCCGTCGGCCTCCTCCGAGACCCCCAAATTCAAGCGCGCCCTGCCCACACGCGCCGACCTGAAGCAGTCCTCCGGGGCCATCACCCGTGGCTCCGTCTCCGGGTTCATGCTGGGCATACTTCCCGGCGGCGGCGCGACCATCGCCTCCCTGGTCGCCTATGCAACCGAAAAGAAATTCGCCAAAAAGCCCGAACGCTTCGGACGCGGCGCGATCGAGGGTGTGGCAGGACCTGAAACTGCCAATAACGCAGCAGCGACCAGCTCGTTCATCCCGCTCCTGACCCTGGGCATTCCCGCCAACGGAACAATGGCCATCATGTTCGGCGCTCTCCTGTTGCAGGGAATCACGCCGGGACCGGGCCTGATCAACGACCACCCCGACATCTTCTGGGGCGTCATCGACTCCATGTACATCGGCAACGTCTTCCTGCTCCTGCTCTCGATTCCCCTGATCGGCATCTTCGTCAAGCTGCTGTCGGTCAAAGCGACCATTCTCAACCCGATCACCGTGCTCATCACCATGATCGGCGTGTACACCGTGCGGAACAGCGTCTTTGACATGTTCCTAGTCATCATCTTCGGCGTCGTAGGTTACCTGATGAAAAAGCTGGGATTCCCCCCGGGTCCGCTCGTCCTCGCCTTCGTCCTGGGAGGGCTTCTAGAAACCTCCTTCCGTCAGGCCATCCGGCTCTCGGAAGGCAGCCTGGGCATCTTCGTATCAAGCCCCATCTCCATCACCTTGGCCATTACCATCCTCATTGCCCTCGCAGCTGCCCCGGTGATGACCTGGGTCCTGCGCCGCCAGCAGGCAAAAACCGAGGCCGTACTGCACACGCACGGCCGCGGATTCGAAGACTGACCTGCCCAGAACCCGACACAACTCGAACGGAAGTCGCTATGTCCATAGTTCTAGGATTCGTCCCCAACGAGCGCGGTGAGGCTGCGTTCGCCAAAGCCCTGTCCCTGGCATCGCAGCTCGATGAGAAACTCGTCATCATCAATAGCAGCAGCCGCCATTCCCACATCGACCCGAAGTTGGCCTCAGACCCGGACCTCGACGCACTTGTGGCCCGCGCAGCCCGTGCGGGCGTAACAGCACGCGTCGAGAGGGACAACCACGAGGACGGCCCAGACGCACTCATTGAGGCGTCCACCGCCGAGGACACCGAAATGATCGTCATCGGCATCCGCAAGCGCTCCCAGGTCGGCAAGTTACTGATGGGAAGCGATGCCCAGCGCATTCTCCTGGAAGCCAGCTGCCCCGTTCTTGCAGTGAAGGCCTAAAGGGGGCGCCCAAGCCGACGAAGAGCCGAAGGGCAAACCAGGCAATCGGCGGGAGGCCGGTAGCATGCTTTTCACTTGGGATCACTTACGCCAGAGATACTGCGAAAGGCTACATGTTTACCTTTGATCAGCTTGCCGGCTTCATCGCCGTCGCTGAAGAGCTTCACTTCGGCCGTGCCGCCGAACGCCTGGAAATGACCCAGCCCCCGCTGAGCCGGCTGATCCAAAAACTTGAAAAGATTGTGGGGACAAGTCTTTTCGAACGGAACAACAGGAACGTACAGCTGACACCCGCCGGCCTGGCCTTCCTGGACGAGGCCAGGCGTCTCATGGTCCTCGCCGAACGTGCTCCCACCGCTGCCCGAAGAATAGCCTCCGGCCGCTCCGGTCACTTGCGTATCGGCTTCACCGCCGCAAGCGCACTGAACGTTCTGGGACCACTGCTTGGGGAGACAAGCAGGCTCCTGCCTGATGTCGACGTGGAACTCTCGGAGCTGGTCACAGGCAAGCAAATCAGCGGTTTGTTGACCGGCGAGCTGGATTTGGGCCTGGCCCGCCCGCCATTCGACGAGGAGATCTTTGACTCGCGGTTGCTCTACCGTGAGTCGATGCTGCTCGCCGTTCCCTCCGCCCACCGGCTCGCAGACCTTGGCCGGGACCTCACCCACGAGGACTTCAAAAATGAGCCGCTCATCATGCACTCACCAACAGAAGCCCGGTACTTCTACGATCTCGTGGTCCGGATGTTCCCTATCCGGCATGGGAACGTCGTCCATGTCGTCAGCCAGATAGTCACCATGGTCTCCCTCGTGGCGGCCAAGAGGGGCGTGGCGCTGGTTCCCGCGTCCGCCGCGCAACTGAACATCGAGGGCGTCAAGTACCTTCCACTGTCAGGCCAGAGTGATAACCCAGTGGAACTGCACGCGATCTGGATCAAAAGCGCGGAAAACCCGGCGCTGCGAAGGCTCCTACAAGAGCTGGACTTCTCCGCCGAGCGCCCCTTCATGAGCTCCTAAAGTGAACGAAAAATGATGCCTTTGAGGCATCACTGGATACCACAAAACTCTTGGACAGGCATAACAGAGCCTGCCTACTCTAGACACATCGATCATCATGCCGATAACGGCATTACCCAGAGGACACAACCGTGGCAAAGTACTCACCCCAAGAACTGGCGGACACCCTTAAGGAAGGACTGCTGTCCTTCCCCGTGACCTCGTTCAACGCCGAGCTGCAGTTCGATGAGGAGAACTACCGCAAGCACCTCGCCTGGCAGGCGAGCTTCCCGGTTGCGGGCCTGTTCGCCGCCGGTGGCACCGGCGAAGGCTTCTCCCTCTCCGCAGCCGAATCGGAGCGCGTCGTCCGCACCGCCGTGGAGGAAGTGGGCGGACAGGTTCCGGTCCTTGCCTCTGCCGGCGGCTCCACGGTCCAGGCCATCGAGAACGCCAGGGCCGCCGAAGCCGCCGGCGCCGAAGGCATCCTCCTGCTGCCCCCGTATCTGACCGAAGCCGACCAGGCCGGCCTTACCGAGCACGTCAGCGCCATCTGCAACGCAACGTCCCTAGGCGTCATCATCTACAACCGGGCCAACGCCATCTACAAGGACACCACCGTGGCCACCCTGGCCGACCGCCACGAAAACCTCATCGGATTCAAGGACGGCGTCGGAGACCTCGAACACGACGCCCGCGTCTACGCCATGCTGGGCGACCGGCTCTTCTACCTTGGCGGACTGCCCACCGCCGAAACATTCGCACTCCCCCTGCTGCAGCTGGGCATGAGCACCTACTCCAGCGCCATGTACAACTTCGTCCCGCAGTTCGCACTGGACTTCTACCAGGACGTAAGGAACAACGACCGCGTGGCTGTCAACAAGAAGCTCAATGACTTCGTGATCCCGTACCTGGACATCCGCGACCGCGTGAAAGGCTACTCTGTCTCCATCGTCAAGGGCGGCCTGGACGCAATTGGCCGCTCCGCCGGCCCGGTCCGCCCGCCGCTGCAGAACCTCGCCGAGCAGGACCTCGCGGACCTCAAAGCCCTCATCGCCACCGTCTCCTGATCCACCCCCTCTCCTAGGAGGAACCACCGTGACCCTCACCGGACACTCCCTGATCGCCGGACAAACCGTTATCGGCGAAGGAAAAACAACCTTCGGCTTCAACCCGGCCACCAACGAGCAGCTCGACCCCGGCTACTCGCTTATTACCGAGGACCAGCTCCGGAAGGCCACCGCCGCCGCTGCCGAGGCCTTCGCGTCCTTCAGCACCCTTGACCCGGAAAGCCACGCGGGTTTCCTGGAGGCAATCGCGGACAATATCGAGGCCATCGGCGAGGAACTCATCATCCGCGGCAGCCAGGAAACCGGCCTCCCCGCAGCCCGGCTCCAGGGCGAACGTGCCCGCACTACCGGCCAGCTGCGCCTCTTCGCGGCGGTAGTCCGAAACGGCGATTTCCGCGGTGTCCGCATTGATCCTGCCCTGCCCGAACGCACTCCCCTGCCCCGGGCTGATATCCGCCAGCGCCAGATCCCGCTCGGGCCCGTCGCCGTGTTCGGTGCCAGCAACTTCCCGTTCGCTTTCTCGACGGCGGGCGGAGACACAGCCTCGGCCCTGGCCGCCGGTTGCCCCGTGGTTTTCAAAGCCCACAACGCCCACCCCGGCACCGGCGAACTCGTCGGCCACGCCGTCACCAAGGCCGTCAAGGACCTGGGCCTGCACCCCGGCGTGTTCTCCCTGGTCTACGGCCCCGGGGCCAGCATCGGCCAGGCCCTTGTCGCTGACCCCGCCATCAAGGCCGTCGGTTTTACCGGCTCCCAGACTGCAGGCATCGCCCTGATGAAGACTGCCGCAGCCCGCCGTGAGCCCATCCCGGTCTACGCCGAAATGTCCTCGCTGAACCCGGTCTTCGTCTTCGAAGGCGCCCTCAAAGGCGACGTCGACGCGCTGGCACAGCAGTACGTCACCGCCGTCACGGGCAGCTCCGGCCAGCTCTGCACCTCCCCCGGCCTGCTCTTCGCCCCCGCCGGCGAACTCGGCGATAAGCTTGCCGCCGCCGTCGGACGCGCCGTCTCGGCCTGCTCAGGCCAGACCATGCTTACCGAAGGCATCGCGGGTTCCTGGAACGCCGGCACCGAAGCCCTCGGCAGTGCAACAGGCGTGGACCTTATTGGCAAGGGCCTGGAGGGTGCGACTAAGAACGCCCCGGCCCCCGCCATCTTCGGGACCCAGGTCCGCGACTTCGTGTCCAACCACGTCCTCCATGAGGAGATCTTCGGGGCCGCGTCCCTGGTCATCCGCTACACCAGCTCCGGGGACCTGATCGAGGCCATCAGCAGGCTCGAAGGCCAGCTCACCGCCTCGCTTCAACTGACCGAAGAGGACTACCCCACCGCAGCGCCCCTCATCCCGGCCCTGGAGCAGAAAGTGGGCCGCATCATCATCAACGGCTGGCCCACCGGCGTCGAAGTCGGCCACGCCATGGTCCACGGCGGCCCCTTCCCCGCCACCTCCGACA
>NZ_QAIQ01000401.1 GCF_003061105.1 Arthrobacter sp. HMWF013 | reverse complement strand
CCTCAGGCTTCAGCAGCGTCAGACAGTTCAACGAAACCATGGTGGAGGTCTTCGCCATGACCCCTACCGCACTGCGCTCCACCGCCCGGCACCACCCGGCAACGGCCGCCGCCGCCTCACTGACGCTCAGCCTCCCCTACCGCGAACCGTTCGATCCCGGTGTCTTTTCCTTCCTGGCTGTCAGGGCCATTCCGGGGATCGAGTCGGGGACGCCGACGTCGTACGCCCGGACGCTGCGGCTCCCCCACGGTGACGCGCGCTTCAGTGTGGAGTACGACGACGGCGCCGCCGGGCGGCCGCTGACCCTCACGATCGGCGCGGTGGATCTGCGGGACCTGCCTGCGCTGCTGAGCCGGGTACGCCGGCTCTTTGACCTTGATGCGGATCCCGTGGCGATCGACGACGCTTTGGCAGCCGATCCGCGCCTTGCCGCCTCGGTTGGCGCTGTCCCTGGCATCCGGCTCCCCGGTGCGGTGGCCCCCCAGGAGCTCCTGGTGCGGGCCATGATCGGGCAGCAGGTCACCGTCGCGGCCGCCCGGACGGCACTGACGCAACTATCGGCGTCCGGCAGCCCGTGTGCCGTCCCGATTGATGGACTCGACCGGCTCTTCCCCACCGCGGAAAAGATCGCCGCAGAGGGCTACACGCTGCTGCGCGGACCACAGCGCCGGATTGATGCCGTGCGGGCGGCCGCGTCAGCCATGGCGTCCGGCGTGCTGGATTTTGGCTACGGCGACGACCTGCCGGGCCTGACCGCCAAGCTGCTTCCCCTTGCCGGGGTAGGCCCGTGGACGGTGGGCTACGTGGCAATGCGCGTCCTGGGCGCACCTGACGTGTTCCTGGCCAACGACGCGGCGGTACGGAACGGCATCCGGGCCCTCGCCACACGCGCGGGGCTGGACACCGTGCCGGCCGGTGGCGCCGCTGACCCGGAATTCCGCCACGTGAGCCCTTGGCGGTCCTATGCCACGATGCACCTGTGGCGTGCTGCGGCCGCACCAAAAACCTCCTCCCGCCCGGACACCATACTTGCGAAAAATGTTCCAGAGAAAGCGATGCCATGAAAGCCCAGCTGCTGCAGATGTCCACCCCGGACGGCCCGTTCACCATCCTTGCCCGGGACGGCGTGGTGCTGGCCTCCGGCTGGACGGCCGAACCCGGCGAGCTGACCGGGCAGATCCACCCGGAGCTGCGTCCGGCGGATGTTGAGGCCGTCACTGACCTGGGGCCGATTTCCCGTGCCGTGGAGGCCTTCTACGCCGGCGACCCGGCACCGGCCATGGCTGTGCCCGTCCAGCAGAAATCCGGACCGTTCCGCGCTCACGCCTGGGACGTTCTGAGGACAGTCCGTCCCGGCGCGCCGGTGACCTACACGGAATACGCCGAACTGTCCGGAAATCCCAAAGCCGTTCGGGCAGCCGCCAGTGCCTGCGCCTTTAATGCTGCGGCGTTGTTTGTGCCGTGCCACCGGGTGATCCGGACAGACGGTTCCCTGGGCGGCTTCCGTTGGGGCCTCGCCATCAAGGAAAGCCTGCTGGCCCGTGAGGCCGGAACACCCTAGCTGAGCAGATTTCCGTCCGGACCGAAGCGGTGCCGGATGTGGCGGCGGTCATGTCTGGCCTGCCAGAATTCGATCTCTGAAGGTTGCAGGGCGTACAGCTGCCACTGGGCGTTGGTGCTGCCGTCTGCCCCGGGCCGGGCATCCCAGTCCGCCGCTGAGGCTTCTGCGGAGAGCTCCACCACCGTTCCGGCCACCCGGACCTGGCGCCCCTGCTCCGGCCAGAAGAAGTTCAGTGCCGCCTGGGGGTTGAGCGAGAGTTCCCTGCCCTTTCGCGAGGTGCGGGCCGTGGCGAACTGCCAGCCGTCGTCGTCGATGTCCTTCAGAATGAGCATCCTGGACGATGGCTGCCCGGAGCTGTCCGCGGTGGCCAAGCTGCAGGCATGCGGCTGCAGCACACTGGCTGCGAGCGCTTCGTCCAGCCACTGCCTGAACAGCGCCGCCGGGTCCGCCGGCGCCGTCTCCGGGTCGAAGGACGGCAGGTCGGACGGGAAGTCCGGCAGGGCACGGAGTCTGTCGCGGAAGGATTCACTCATGCCCCCACCCTAAGCCGCGCAGCGCCGCAGGATAACCGCCGGCAACGCACAACGCTCTCTCACTTGATGCGCTGATATCGGCAATGCTCTCTCACTTTCTTGAGGAAAGTGAGAGAGCATTGAACCAAAAAGATGCATCAAATGAGAGAGCGTGTGGACTGCTAGCGCGCGTACTCCCGCACACCGGCCAGCTCGGCTTCCAGCGCAACCAGCTGGCGTTCGACGGCGGCCGGTGCGGTACCGCCCTGGGAGTTGCGGCTGTTGAGCGAGCCCTCGGTGGACAGGACCGTCCGGACCTCCGGGGTCAGGTGCTCCGAGATGGCGGCGTATTCCTCATCCGTCAGGTCCCACAGCTCCACATCGCGGCTTTCGGCCTGCTTGACGGCTGCTCCGGAGAGCTCATGGGCCTCGCGGAACGGAACCCCCTGCCGGACCAGCCATTCGGCGATGTCCGTGGCCAGCGCAAAGCCCTGCGGTGCCAATGACTCCATCCGTTCGGTGTTGAACTTCAGCGTCGCGATCATGCCCGAGACAGCCGGAAGCAGCAGCTCCAGGGTGTCGGCGGCGTCGAAGACCGGCTCTTTATCTTCCTGCAGGTCGCGGTTGTACGCGAGCGGCAGGCCCTTGAGCGTAGCCAGCAGCCCGGTCAGGTTGCCGATCAGGCGGCCCGCCTTGCCGCGCGCCAGCTCTGCAACATCCGGGTTCTTCTTCTGCGGCATGATCGAGGAGCCGGTGGAGTACGAATCGTGCAGGGTCACAAAGGAGAACTCCTTGGTGGCCCACAGGATGACTTCCTCCGACACGCGGGACAGGTCGACGCCGATCATGGCCGTCACCCAGGCGAACTCGGCAAAGACGTCGCGGGAAGCGGTGCCGTCGATCGAGTTGTGCGTGGCTGAGAAGAACCCGAGGTCCGCCGCCACCGCTTCAGGATCCAGTCCCAGCGAAGATCCCGCCAGGGCGCCTGAGCCGTAAGGCGAAACCCCGGCGCGCTTGTCCCAGTCCTGCAGCCGCTGCACGTCGCGCAGCAGAGCCCAGGCATGGGCGAGCAGGTGGTGGCTGAGCAGGACCGGCTGGGCATGCTGCAGGTGGGTCCGGCCGGGCATGGCCACACCCTGGTGCGCCTTGGCCTGGTCCACCAGTGCCTCGATCGTGGCGAGCACGCCGCGCGCGATGATCCGGGCATGGTCGCGCAGGAACATCCGTCCCAGCGTGGCCACCTGGTCGTTGCGCGAACGGCCGGCGCGGAGCTTGCCGCCCAGCTGGGTCCCGGCGCGCTCGATCAGTCCGCGTTCCAGCGAGCCGTGCACATCCTCATCGGATTCCGCCGGCAGGTACGCCCCGGACGCAACGTCCTCGTCCAGCTGCTTCAGCGCTGCCAGCATGCCGTCGAGCTCAGCGACGTCCAGCAGGCCGGCCTTGTGCAGCACGCGGGCGTGCGCCATGGAACCGGCGATGTCGTAGCGGGCCAGCCGCCAGTCAAAGTGCGTGGACTTGCTCAGTGCCGCGAGGGCATCTGCGGGGCCACCGGCAAAGCGGCCGCCCCACAGTGCACCTTCGTTTGTAGCGGAAGCCACTTACTGGCCTGCGACGCGGATATCGCGGCCGGACGCGACCTTCGCGGACATGCCCCACAGCTCGATGAAGCCGCGGGCCATGGACTGGTCGAAGGTGTCGCCGGTGTCGTAGGTGGCGAGGTCGAAGTCGTAGAGCGAGGTCTCGGAGCGGCGTCCGTTGACGATCGCCTGGCCGCCGTGCAGGGTCATGCGGATGTCACCTGAAACATACTTCTGGGTGTCTTCGATGAAGGCGTCCAGCGAACGCTTGAGCGGTGAGAACCACTGGCCGTCGTACACCAGCTCGGCCCAGCGCTGGCCAACAGTTGCCTTGAAGCGGGCCTGCTCGCGCTCCACCGTGATGTCCTCAAGGTGCTTGTGCGCCGTGATGAGGGCCATGGCGCCGGGGGCCTCGTAGATTTCGCGGGACTTGATGCCCACGAGGCGGTCCTCGACGACGTCGATACGGCCAACACCCTGGGCGCCGGCGCGGCGGTTCAGTTCCTTGATGGCCTGCAGCGGGGTGACCTTGACGCCGTCGATCGCTACCGGGATGCCGGCTTCGAAGGAGATGGTGACCTCATCCGGTGCCGGCGGGAACTCCGGGGTGGCGGTGTAGTCGTAGATGTCCTTCGTGGGCGCGTTCCAGATGTCCTCGAGGTAACCGGTTTCGACGGCGCGGCCCCAGACGTTCTGGTCGATCGAGTACGGGTTCTTCTTGGTGGTCTCGATCGGCAGTCCCTTTTCCTCGGCGAAGGCGATGGCCTTGTCGCGGGTCAGGGCGAGGTCGCGGACCGGGGCGATGCACTTCAGGTCCGGGCCGAGGGTCTGGATGCCGACCTCAAAGCGGACCTGGTCGTTGCCCTTGCCGGTGCAGCCGTGCGCAACCGTGGTGGCGCCGAATTCGCGGGCGGCCTTGACCAGGTGCTTGACGATGACGGGCCGGGAGATGGCGGAGACCAGCGGGTAGTGGCCCTGGTAGAGGGCGTTGGCCTTCAGCGTGGGCATGCAG
>NZ_QAIQ01000400.1 GCF_003061105.1 Arthrobacter sp. HMWF013 | reverse complement strand
GGCTGAACGGGTGGCACTGAACCTGGTCCAACGGATGTCAGAGATCGCCACCAAGACCGCCGAATTCGTGAAGCTGACCGACGGCACCACTGCCCGGATCACCGACACCCGGAAGACCACTCCCGGCCTGCGCATCCTGGAACGGTTTGCTGTCCGCTGCGGCGGCGGGGCCAACCACCGGTACAGCCTCTCCGACGCCGTCCTCGCCAAGGACAACCACCTCGCGGTGATGACAGGCGGTGACCCTGCCAAGCTGACAGGGCTGCTGGCGGCAGCCAAGGCGCAACTGGGCCACACCACGCACTTTGAGGTGGAGGTGGACAGCATGGAGCAGATCGAGCCGGTACTGGCCGCCGGCGTGGACACCATCATGCTTGACAACTTCACCCTCGACGAGCTGAAGGCCGGCGTGGCGCAGGTCGGCGGCCGCGCCCGGGTGGAGGCCAGCGGCAACGTTAACCTGCAGACGGTGGCCGGCATCGCGGCCACCGGAGTTGACGTCATCTCCATCGGCGGCCTGACCCACAGCGTAGCCGCGCTGGACCTTGGCCTCGACGTCGAGCTGACGGTGGGGTGAACCGTCCGTGATTTTCCTCGATGCCGCTGCAACCACACCCGTCCGCCGGGAAGTGCTGGACGCCATGTGGCCATATCTGACGGGGGAGTTCGGCAACCCTTCCAGCCACCACTCGCTGGGGGAGGCCGCCGCCTCTGCGCTCGCGGCAGCGCGGGCATCGGTAGCCGGCGTTTTGGGCTGCAGGCCCGGAGAAATCACCTTCACGTCGGGCGGAACCGAGGCTGACAACCTGGCCGTTAAGGGGATAGCGCTGGCCAGGCAGGCTGCGGACCCCCAGCTGGACCGCGTGGTGATCAGCGCCGTCGAGCACCCAGCCGTGGAGGAATCAGCCCGGTACCTGGAGCGGTTCCACGGGTTTGCCGTGGACGTCGTTCCGGTTGACGGCACGGGCCTTGTGACGGCCGAGGCGCTCGCAGGGGTTCTCCGGCCGGAGACCGCGCTGGTCAGCGTCATGTACGCCAACAACGAAGTAGGGACGGTCCAGCCGGTCGGACGGCTGGCGGAACTCTCCCACCGCCAGGGCATACCGTTCCATACCGACGCCGTCCAGGCCGCGGGCTGGCTGCCCCTGGACGTCAGGACCCTGGGGGTGGACGCACTGAGCATCTCGGGCCACAAGCTCGGGGCACCTAAGGGCTGCGGTGTTCTTTACGTCCGGGGCCGGACCCGCATCGAGCCCCTGCTGCACGGCGGCGGACAGGAACGCGGTCGGCGGTCCGGAACTGAAAACGTTGCGGGAGCCGTGGGCCTCGCCACCGCACTGACCCTGGCGCAGTCCGGGCAGCAGCAGCTCGCAGACCACGTCTCCTCGCTCCGTGACGGGTTCATTCGGGAGGTCCTCCGGGCTGTTCCAGGGGCGGTGCTGACCGGCCATCCCACCGAACGCCTGCCGTCGGTTGCCTCCTTCTG